>BBFD01000012.1 GCA_001313065.1 Silvimonas sp. JCM 19000 | reverse complement strand
CCGTGATGCGCCGGGCCCCCGCACACACCGCCCCCATCCGCGGTTTGACTCACCCTGGTGCCACAGCCTACAATCGCCCTCTTTTTTTTGCAATTTGTGTCTGGTGCTTTGCGTGGCTAAACAGCTGGTCGTCGGTAACTGGAAAATGCATGGCAGCGTCGGGCAGATACGCTCGGTATTGCCAGAGCTGGTGCGGGCTGAGCTGGGTGCCAATGTGGCCGTCTGTGTACCGTATCCGTATCTGTCGCTGGCCAAGAGCCTGCTGGCCGATACGCCGATCCAGCTGGGTGCGCAGGATTTGTGCGAACACCATATCGGCGCATACACCGGTGAAGTCTCCGGCGCGATGCTGGCTGATGTGGGCTGCGAGATGGTCATCGTCGGGCATTCCGAGCGACGTAACTATTTTGCCGAAACCAGCGAAACCGCTGCGCGCAAGGTCAAGGCTGCGCTCGATGCCGGTTTGTGGCCGGTGTATTGCGTGGGTGAGACGCAGCAGCAACGTGCTGACGGCGTCGCCAGAGACGTAATTGCAGATGAACTGAAAGTTCTGGCCGGTGTGCCCACCAGCTTGTATGCAGTTGCATACGAACCGTCGTGGGCCGTGGGCACGGGTGTGGTCGCCACACCCGAACAGATCGCCGAGATGCACGCCTTTATCAAGCAGACGTTGTCACCACACACTTGTGTGTTGTACGGCGGTAGTGTCAAAGGCACCAACGCCGCCCAGACCATGGCGACGGAGGGGGTGGACGGTGTTCTGGTAGGGGGTGCAGCGCTTTCGGCAACCGAGTTTTTTACGGATTTGTCGCGCAGCACGTTAAAGAAAATGAAACCTTGCGCTGCATCAAAACCAGCCGCGTAAGATTGCAAAAAAGACCGCGTCGGCGCTAGAATTCGCGCCGCATTGAAGAGAAAAGATGGAAATCCTTAAAACCCTCGTTTTGATTGTGAACGTCGCATCGGCCTTGTCGATGATCGTTCTGGTCCTGATGCAACACGGCAAAGGCGCTGACATGGGCGCTGCGTTCGGTAGTGGCTCTGCGGGTAGCCTGTTTGGCTCGTCCGGTTCTGCCAACTTCCTGAGCCGTACCACTGCCGTGCTGGCAACCGTCTTTTTTTGCAAGCTGTCTGGGTCTGGTGGTACTGATGACCCCGGGCAAATCTTCGTCGCTGGGTGTGATGGGTGATGTCAAAGCCGCAGCGTCCGCGCCGGCTGCTGCGTCTACGCCGGCCCAGAACAAGATTCCTGAATAAGCATTTTCGACGCTTTATCAGGTTGTAAAGCAGTAATGGGTTATGCCGACATGGTGGAATTGGTAGACACGCTATCTTGAGGGGGTAGTGGCTGCGGCCGTGAGAGTTCGAGTCTCTCTGTCGGCACCATAGCTATACAGAAAACGCGCTGGGAATCTGCCCGGCGTTTTTTTTCAAGCTTTATAAAATAATTAAAAAAATTGATCAATTCAATCGCAAGCGCATTTTCTAATTCAATCTGTTGAGATTCTGCCGGGGATCGACATGCTACAGAATTACTTCCCCATACTGCTTTTCATCATCATTGGTACCGCCGCAGGTGCGGGTCTGATGACGTTGGGCGGTGTGTTCAGCAAGTTGTTGGGTACTGACAAACCCGATCCAGAAAAAACTCTCCCCGTACGAGTGTGGCTTCGAAGCTTCGAAGACGCGCGCATCCAGTTCGATGTCCGCTACTACCTCGTCGCCATCCTGTTTATCCTGTTCGATCTTGAAGTGGCCTTTCTGGTGCCGTGGGCGCTGGTGCTCAAGGAGATCGGCTCTTTCGGTTTCTTTTCCATGTTGATCTTCCTGGCCATCCTGGTCGTGGGCTTTGCCTACGAGTGGATGAAGGGCGCGCTGGAGTGGGAGTAAAGCGATGACTGCAGCAACGCAAAGCCTTGAAAAGGGTTTTATCACGACATCCGTCGACACCGTTATCAACTGGGCGCGCACAGGCTCGCTCTGGCCGATGACGTTTGGTCTGGCCTGTTGTGCCGTAGAAATGATGCACGCTGGCGCGGCGCGTTATGACCTTGACCGCTTCGGTATCGTGTTTCGTCCGTCGCCGCGTCAGTCTGACTTGATGATCGTTGCCGGTACCCTGTGTAACAAGATGGCGCCCGCCCTGCGCAAGGTCTATGACCAGATGCCGGAACCGCGCTGGGTGTTGTCGATGGGCTCCTGTGCCAACGGCGGTGGCTATTACCACTACTCGTATTCGGTGGTGCGCGGCTGTGATCGCATCGTTCCGGTCGACATCTATGTTCCGGGTTGCCCGCCGACGGCAGAAGCGCTGCTGTATGGTCTGATCCAGATGCAGAACAAGATCAAGCGCACCAACACCATCGCCCGGGCACGCCAGCTCGAGCAGGCGCACGGCTGAGGTACATCGTGGCGAAAACCCTGAATCAACTGATTGAAGATATCCAGCGCGTGCTGGGCGCCGAGCGTATCAATTCGCTCAAGACGCGCCTGGACGAAGTTACGCTGGAAGTGCCGGCGGCAAAGTTTATCGAGGCTGCAACGCTGCTGCGTGATGATCCCGCGCTGCGTTTCGAAGCCTGTGTGGACTTGTGCGGCGTGGATTACAGCGAGTACCGCGACGGTTTGTGGGAAGGCCTGCGCTTTGCCTCGGTCTGCCATCTGCTGTCGTACACCCACAATATCCGCCTGCGTCTGCGCGTGTTCTGCCCGGATGATGATTTTCCGGTGCTGCCGTCACTGATCGATATCTGGCCGGGCGTGAACTGGTTCGAGCGTGAATCGTTTGACCTGTACGGCATCATTTATCAAGGCCATCCGGATCTGCGCCGTTTGCTGACCGACTATGGCTTTGTCGGCCATCCGTTCCGCAAAGACTTCCCGGTTAGCGGTTACGTTGAAATGCGTTATGACCCGGAGCAAGCCGGGTGATTTACCAGCCGGTCACCATCGACCCGCGCGAAAACACGCCGCGCATCATTCGCGAGGAGAACTACGGTGGCGTCTGAAATCCGTAATTACACGCTGAACTTTGGCCCGCAACACCCGGCCGCGCACGGTGTGTTGCGCCTGGTGCTGGAGCTGGATGGTGAAGTCGTCGAACGCGCTGACCCGCACATCGGTCTGCTGCATCGCGCCACCGAAAAGCTGGCTGAAACCAAAACCTATATTCAATCGCTGCCGTATATGGACCGTCTCGACTATGTGTCGATGATGTCCAACGAGCACGCCTATTGCATGGCCATCGAACGCCTGTTGGGGCTGGATGTGCCGCTGCGCGCGCAATACATCCGCGTGATGTTCGACGAGATCACCCGTATCCTGAACCACTTGATGTGGATCGGTTCGCACGGGCTCGATTGCGGCGCCATGACCATCTTTCTGTACGCCTTCCGCGAACGTGAAGACCTGATGGATTGCTACGAAGCGGTGTCCGGTGCCCGGATGCACGCGGCGTACTACCGTCCGGGTGGCGTGTACCGCGATCTACCGGAAGAAATGCCCAAGTATCAGCTTCCAAGGTACGCAACGCGGCGGCCATCAAGCGCCTGAACGAAAACCGCGAAGGTTCGCTGCTCGATTTTATCGACGACTTTACCAAGCGCTTCCCGGGTTACGTCGACGAATACGAAACCCTGCTCACCGATAACCGTATCTGGAAACAACGTACCGTCGGTATCGGTGTGGTGACGCCAGAACGCGCCAAGCGCTGGCTTTACCGGCGCCATGCTGCGTGGTTCGGGCATCGAGTGGGACATCCGCAAAAAAAAGCAACCGTACGAAGTCTACGACAAGCTTGATTTCGATATCCCGGTGGGCAAAAAAACGGCGACTGCTACGACCGCTATCTGGTGCGCGTCGAAGAAATGCGTCAGTCCAACCACATCATCAAGCAATGTGTGCAATGGCTGCGCGCCAACCCGGGTCCGGTCATTACCGAGAACCACAAGGTGGCTGCGCCGTCGCGTGTTGGCATGAAAACCAACATGGAAGAACTGATCCACCACTTCAAGCTGTTTACTGAAGGCATGCACGTGCCCGAAGGCGAGGCTTATGCCGCGGTGGAGCATCCGAAGGGTGAGTTCGGCATTTACATGATCTCGGACGGGGCCAACAAGCCGTATCGTCTGAAGATTCGTGCGCCGGGCTATGTGCATCTGAGCGCGCTCGACGAAATGTCGCGCGGCCATATGCTGTCGGATGTGGTGGCCATTATCGGCACGCAAGATATCGTATTTGGTGAGGTGGATCGCTGATGTTGTCCAAAGAATCCCTCGCGAAGATCGACCGGGAACTGACCAAGTACCCGGCCGAGCAAAAGCTTCGGCCCTGATGTCGGCGCTGCGCATCGCTCAACTCGAACACGGCTGGCTGAGCAACGACGTTGTCGAAGCCGTTGCCGATTATCTGGGCCTGCCCCCGATCGCCGCCATGGAAGTGGCCACGTTCTACGGCATGTTCAATCGCCAGCCAGTGGGCAAGTTCAAGCTCACGGTTTGTACCAATCTGCCCTGTGCACTGTCGGGCGGCGCGGACGCCGGCAAGTATCTGCAGCAGAAGCTGGGCATCGGCTACGGTGAAACCACCGCCGACGGCAAGTTTACGTTGCAGGAAGGGGAGTGCATGGGCGCTTGCGGCTATGCACCGGTGATGTTGTTCAACAATCACACCATGTGCAATCACATGACCCCGGAAGCCATCGACAAGAAACTGGCGGAGCTCGAATAAATGGCGACGTTTGCAAAAGGCGTGGTGTTTGAGGGCGTGGATTTTGACGACCCCAATAGCTGGCGTCTCGAAGAATATGTAAAGCGCGGCGGTTACGCCGGGCTGCGTCGCATTGCCGACGAAAAAACTGACGCAAGACCAGATCATCGCCGAAATGAAACTGTCGGCGCTGCGTGGTCGCGGTGGTGCCGGTTTCCCTACCGGCCTGAAATGGTCGTTCATGCCGCGTAGCTTTCCGGGTCAGAAATACCTGGTCTGCAATACCGATGAAGCGAGCCGGGTACCTTTAAAGATCTGGATATCATCTGGAACAACCCGCACGCCCTGATCGAAGGCATGATCATCGGCGGTTTCACCATGGGTGCGACCGTCGGTTACAACTATATCCACGGTGAAGTCTTCGAAGCCTACGAGCGCTTTGAAGAAGCCATCGAAGAAGCCCGCGCTGCCGGTTTCCTTGGCGCCAACATCCTCGGTTGTGGTTTCGACTTCCAGCTGCATGCACACCATGGTTATGGCGCGTATATCTGCGGCGAAGAAACTGCACTGCTGGAATCGCTGGAAGGCAAAAAAAGGCCAGCCGCGCTTCAAGCCGCCTTTCCCGGCCAGCTTTGGTCTGTACGGCAAGCCCACCACGATCAACAACACCGAGACCTACGCGTCCGTGCCGTACATCGTGCGCAACGGCGGCCAGAAATTCCTTGAGCTGGGCAAGCCCAACAACGGCGGCACCAAGCTGTTCTCGATTTCCGGTCACGTCAATCGTCCGGGCAATTACGAAGTGCCGCTGGGCATGCCGTTTGCCGAACTGCTTGAACTGGCCGGTGGCATGCGCAACGGCAAGAAGCTGAAAGCCGTCATCCCGGGTGGTTCGTCCGCCCCGGTGTTGCCTGCCGACATCATGATGAACTGCACCATGGACTTTGATTCGATCGCGAAAGCGGGTTCGATGCTGGGTTCGGGCGCGGTGATCGTGATGGACGAAGACACCTGTATGGTGCGCGCGCTGGAACGCCTGTCTTATTTCTACTTTGAAGAATCGTGCGGCCAATGTACGCCGTGCCGTGAAGGCACTGGCTGGCTGTACCGCGTGATTCACCGTATCGAACACGGCCAGGGCCGTCCGGAAGACCTCGATTTGCTGCTGTCGGTAGGCGCCAATATCGCAGGCCGCACGATTTGTGCACTGGGCGATGCCGCCGTGATGCCGGTCCAAGGCATGCTCAAACACTTCCGCAGCGAATTCGAGTACCACATCGAAAACAAACGCTGCCTGGTGGACCACTGAGCAAGACCCGGCGCGCCGCACCTGATGCGCGCGCGTGATGCCTTGTCGCTCAAGAATTTTTTGAAGAATTAACTGGATCGATCGATCATGCTTGAAGTCGAAATCGACGGTAAGAAGCTGACAGTGCCCGGTGGCAGCACCGTGATGGACGCCGCCAATTCGGTTGGCGCCTACATCCCGCACTTCTGCTATCACAAGAAACTCTCCATCGCCGCCAACTGCCGGATGTGTCTGGTCCAGGTCGAGAAAGCGCCGAAGCCGCTGCCCGCCTGTGCTACGCCGGTTACGGACGGCATGAAGGTGTGGACCCACTCCGATTCCGCTGTCAAGGCGCAAGCGGGCGTGATGGAATTCCTGCTGATCAACCACCCGCTGGATTGCCCGATTTGCGATCAGGGCGGTGAATGTCAGCTGCAGGATCTGGCCGTCGGTTACGGCAAGTCTGCTTCGCGCTACGAAGAAGAAAAGCGCTCGGTGGTCAACAAGAACCTGGGCCCGCTGATCTCCACCGACATGACGCGTTGCATTCATTGCACCCGTTGCGTGCGTTTCACCGAAGAAGTGGCGGGCTACCAGGAACTGGGTATGCCGGGCCGTGGTGAGCATTCCGAGATCATGTCGTTTATCGGCAAGACCGTTAACTCGGAAATCTCGGGCAACGTGATCGATCTGTGCCCGGTGGGCGCGCTGACCTCCAAGCCGTTCCGCTTCTCGGCGCGGACCTGGGAACTGTCGCGTCGCAAATCGGTAAGCCCGCACGATGGTCTGGGTTCCAACCTGACCGTGCAGGTCAAAGACCATCAAGTTAAACGCGTACTGCCGCTGGATAACGAATCGATCAACGAATGCTGGTTGTCCGACCGCGATCGTTTCTCGTACGAAGCGCTGAACAGCCCGGAACGCGTGACCAAGCCGATGATCAAGCAAGGCGGCGTGTGGCAGCAGGTGGACTGGACCGTGGCGCTGGAATACGTCGCCAACGGCCTGAAGTCCATCGTTGCGGACCATGGCGGCGACAGCATCGCTGCAGTGGCCACACCGCAATCCACGCTGGAAGAACTGTTCCTGCTGAAAAAGCTGGCGAACGGTCTGGGCATCAAGAACACGGAATCGCGTCTGCGTCAGCAAGATGCGTCCTTCGCCACCGCCGGCGTGCAGTGGCTGGGTCAAAGCATTGTTGAGTTGGCCGAAAGCGATGCCGTGGTCGTGGTCGGTTCCACGCTGCGCAAAGAACACCCGCTGATCGCGCAACGTCTGCGCCAGGCCGTCAAGCACGGCATGAAAGTGGCTGCGGTTAACCCGCACGGCGACGACATGCTGCTGCGTCTGGCCGGTGAAGTCGTTACCCGTCCGGACCAACTGGTGGAAGGCCTGCTGGCCGTGCTGAAGGCCACCGTCGAAATCAAGGGCGTAAGCTGCCCGGCGCATATCGACACCAGCCACACCGAGATTACTGATGCCGCTCGCGGCGTAGCCAATATCCTGGCTGCGGGCGAACGCGCTTCGATCATTCTCGCAACCTGGCCGTACAAGATGCGCGCGCTGCTGAAATCCACGCCGTCGCTGCCGCACTGGCTGCACTGACTGGCGCGACCTTCGGCGTGCTGACCGCGGGCGCCAACACCGCTGGCGCTGAGCTGATCGGCTTTAACGCCGCAGGCGACGTGTTTGCTAGCCCGAAGAAAGCCTATGTATTGCTGGGCGCGGAACCGGACTTCGATACCGCCAACCCGGTCAAGGCATTGGCTGCGGTTGAGCAAGCCGAAATGGTGGTGGTGCTGTCGAGCTTCCAGTCGTGCGCCTATGACTACGCCGATGTAATCCTGCCGGTTTCGCCGTTCTCGGAAACCTCGGGCACCTACATCAATATGGAAGGCCGTCCGCAAAGCTTTAACGGTGTGGTGCGTCCGCTGGGCGATACCCGTCCGGCGTGGAAAGTATTCCGCGTGTTGGGCAACCTGCTGGGCCTGAACGGCTTTGAATACGGCACTTCGGAAGAAGTGCGTGACGAAGCGCTGTCGGCTGGCGTTGAAGCGCGTCTGAACAACAACGCCGTGGAACATGTGCACGTCAAGCCGCGTGCGGCGGGCAACGGTCTGGTGCGCCTGGCTGAAGTGCCGCTGTACCAGAGCGACGTGTTGTCACGTCGTGCGCCTAGCCTGCATGCCACCGTGGATGCGCAAGTGGCCGAAACGCTGCGCGCCAATGCCGCGACCCTGGCTGCGCTGGGTGTGGCCGCCGGTGACAAGGTCAAAGTAGAGCAGGGTGGTACGGCTGAACTGGTGGTGGCACTGGATGCCCGCTTGCTGGATCAGGTCGTGCGTATTTCTGCTGGCCACCCGCTGACCCGTGACCTTGACAGTGCTGCCGCGCTGCAAGTCGTCAAAGCATAAGGGCGACGAGAATGCTGGATCTATTCAAACAATTAATGGATTTCCTCCACTACAACATCCTCGGGATGGTGATTTACGCGATCATCAAGATCGTTGTGATCATGGTGCCGCTGATTCTGGGTGTGGCCTACATGACCTACGCTGAGCGTAAAGTCATCGGCTACATGCAGATCCGCATCGGCCCGAACCGGGTGGGTTTCTTTGGTTTGCTGCAACCGTTTGCCGACGTGTTGAAGCTGCTGCTGAAGGAAATCATTGCACCGTCCGCTGCCAGCAAAGCGCTGTTCTTTATTGCGCCGATTCTGGTGCTGATGCCGGCGCTGGCCGCCTGGGCCGTGATGCCGTTCTTTCCGGGCGTGGTGCTGGCCGATGTCAACGTGGGTTTGCTGTACGTGATGGCGATTACCTCGCTGGGCGTGTACGGCATCATCATCGCCGGCTGGGCGTCCAACTCCAAATACGCGTTTCTGGGTGCGATGCGCGCCGCCGCGCAGGTGGTGTCGTATGAGCTGGCCATGGGCTTTGCGCTGGTCGGTGTGATGATGGTGTCGGGCAGCCTGAACATCAGCGAAATCGTGATGCAGCAAGGTCATGGTATTGCCGGTGGCTCGGTGTTCTCGTGGAACTGGTTGCCGCTGCTGCCGCTGTTCGTCGTCTACTTTATTGCCGGTCTGGCGGAAACCAACCGCGCGCCGTTCGATGTGACTGAAGGCGAATCGGAAATCGTGGCCGGCACATGATCGAATATTCGGGCATGAGCTTTGCGCTGTTCTTCCTGGCCGAATACATGAACATGATTTTGATCAGCGCCATGTCGTCGGTCATGTTCCTCGGCGGCTGGTTGTCGCCGTTCCCGGCCAGCATCCCGTTCCTGGGCGCCCCAGCTTTATCTGGTGGTTCCTCAAGGTCGCGTTCATGTTGTTCTTCTTCTTGTGGGCCCGGGCAACCTTCCCGCGCTATCGCTATGACCAGTTGATGCGTCTGGCTGGAAAATCTTCATCCCGGTTACCCTGGTCTGGATCGTGCTGGTCGGCGCCTGGATGCAGACTTCGTTCTCGCTCTGGAAGTAAGAAGTAGAGGATATAGAGACATGGATAGAATCAACCATTTTTTCAAAACGTTCCTGCTGGTCGAGCTCGTCAAGGGCTTGATGCTGACGGGTCGCTACTTCTTCCAGCGCAAGATTACCGTGCAGTTTCCGGAAGAAAAGACCCCGTACAGCCCGCGGTTTCGCGGTCTGCATGCGCAACGGCGCTACGCCAATGGCGAAGAGCGCTGCATTGCCTGCAAATTGTGTGAAGCGGTTTGCCCGGCTATGGCCATTACGATTGAATCTGACGTGCGTGACGACGGCACCCGCCGTACCACGCGCTACGACATCGATCTGACCAAGTGCATTTTCTGCGGTTTCTGCGAAGAAGCCTGTCCGGTCGATGCCATCGTCGAGACGCACATTCTTGAATACCACGGCGAAAAAACGCGGCGATCTGTACTACACCAAGCCGATGTTGCTGGCGGTAGGTGACAAGTACGAAAGCGAAATCGCCGAGCGTAAAGCCGCCGACGCCAAATACCGCTGATCGACAAGGGATCGTCATGACAACCGTAGTTCTCTTTTATGTGTTTGCGGTGGTGCTGCTGGGGGCCGGTCTGGCCACCATCACCGCCAAGAACCCTGTGCATGCCGCACTGTTCCTGATGCTGGCGTTCTTCTCCGGCGCTTGCCTGTGGATGCTGATGAAGGCCGAATTCCTGGCCGTGGCGCTGGTGCTGATCTATGTCGGCGCGGTAATGGTGCTGTTCCTGTTTGTGGTGATGATGCTGGACGTCAACTTTGAAGAGTTGCGCAAAGGCTTCTGGAAACATGTGCCGCTGGCCGTCACCGTGGCTGTGATCATGGCCGTGGAAATGGGCTGATCCTGCATAGCCGCGCTGCCGAAGTAACGGTGGTGGTTTGCCGGAACAAGCCGCGGGCTACAACAACGCCAAGCGCTGGGCTATCTGATCTATACCCAGTACTTCTTGCCGTTCCAGTTGTCCGCCGCGCTGCTGCTGGTGGGGATGATCGCTGCGATTGCCCTGACCATCCGCAAACGCAAGAACACCAAGTACATCAACCCGGCTGTTCAGATTGCTACCAAGCGCGAAGATCGCGTGCGGATAGTCAAGATGGCTGCCGAGGCCCGCCCCACTGTGGGCGAGGTCGTCGAAGAACAACCGAAAGCGTGATGGGGAGCGCACCGTGCTGACACTGACTCATTACCTTGTGCTCTCGGCGATCCTGTTTGCGATCTCCGTGTTCGGTATCTTTGTTAACCGTAAAAACCTGATCGTGTTGCTGATGGCCATCGAATTGATGCTGCTGGCGGTCAACATGAACTTCGTCGCTTTCTCGCAGTTTCTGGGAAACGCCTCCGGGCAGGTATTCGTCTTCTTCATCCTGACTGTGGCCGCTGCTGAATCGGCGATCGGTCTGGCAATTCTGGTCGTGCTGTTCCGTAACTTGCGCTCGATCAACGTCGAAGACCTGGGCAGCCTGAAGGGCTAACGAACAAGCAACGTCAGATATTCGGGTAACAATAATGGATATGAAAACAATCTACCTGCTGATTCCACTGGCGCCGTTGTTCGGTGCGCTGGTCGCAGGTCTGTTCGGTTGGGCGATCAGCGTCGTGTGGCACACAGTGTCACCATCGCCGGTGTGGCCGTGGCGTTTGCCTTGTCGGCCTATACGCTCAACTACCTCATCAATGGTGGCGCCAGCTACAACGAGCCGGTTTATAACTGGCTGACCATCAATGGCATCGACTTCAACGTCGGTTTCCTGGTGGACAAGCTGACCGCAATGATGATGTGCGTGGTGACCTTCGTGTCGCTGATGGTGCACATCTACACCATCGGCTACATGCAGGAAGATCCGGGCTACAACCGCTTCTTCAGCTACATCTCGTTGTTTACCTTCTCCATGCTGATGCTGGTGATGAGCAACAACTTTGTGCAGCTGTTCTTTGGTTGGGAAGCAGTGGGTCTGGTGTCTTACCTGCTGATCGGTTTCTGGTTCAAGCGCCCGACTGCGACGTTTGCCAACCTGAAGGCGTTTCTGGTTAACCGCGTCGGTGACTTCGGCTTTCTGCTGGGCATCGGTCTGGTGCTGGGCCACTTTGGTTCGCTCGACTACGCCGCCGTGTTTGCCAAGCGCCGGAACTGAAAGACGCCACCATCACCATCTTTACCGGTCATCCGTGGTCGCTGTTGTCGCTCACTTGTATCCTGCTGTTTGTTGGCGCGATGGGTAAGTCGGCACAGTTTCCGCTGCATGTGTGGCTGCCCGATTCGATGGAAGGCCCGACCCCGATTTCTGCACTGATCCACGCCGCAACCATGGTGACGGCCGGCATCTTTATGGTGACGCGTATGTCGCCGCTGTTCGAGCTGTCGGACACCGCGCTGAACTTCATTCTGGTGATCGGCTCGATTACCGCGCTGTTCATGGGTTTCCTCGGCATCATCCAGGACGACATCAAGCGCGTGGTGGCGTACTCGACGCTGTCGCAGCTCGGTTACATGACTGTGGCGCTGGGTGTGTCGGCTTATTCGGTGGCCGTGTTCCATCTGATGACGCATGCGTTCTTTAAAGCGCTGCTGTTCCTTGGCGCGGGCTCGGTGATCATGGGCATGCACCATGACCAGGACATCCGCAATATGGGCGGCCTGCGCAAGTTCATGCCGATTACCTGGATTACCTCGTTGATTGGTTCGCTGGCCCTGATCGGCACGCCGTTCTTCTCGGGCTTCTACTCGAAAGATTCGATCATCGACGCGGTTTCCACTTCGCATCTGCCGGGCGCGCACTTTGCCTACTTTGCGGTGGTAGCGGGCGTGTTCGTTACCGCGTTCTACTCCTTCCGCATGTACTTCCTGGTGTTCCATGGCAAGTCGCGCTGGATGGAAGCCAAGCCGCACCATGCACATGCTGATGCGCATCACGCCACCGCCGCACACGGCGCGCACGCTGATGACGACCACGCTGACCATGGCGATGACCATGGCGATGACCACGACGAACATCATCACGGCCTTGGCCCGAATGACAAGCCGCACGAATCGCCGTGGGTGGTCACGCTGCCGCTGATTCTGCTGGCCATCCCGTCTGCGTTGATTGGTTTCTTTGCCATCAAGCCGATGCTGTTCGGTGACTTTTTTCAAGGGCGTGATCTTCGTTAACAGCGAAGCGCACCCGGCCATGGAAGAGCTGGCGCACGAATTTGGCGGCGCGGTTGAAATGGGCTTACATGCCTTCGCCGGTTTGCCGGTGTGGCTGGCCCTGGCCGGTGTGGTGCTGTCGTATGTGTTCTATATCGTCAAGCCCGAACTGCCCACTATCGTTGGCAAATTCTTTAGCTCGATCGGCGTGACCAAGCTGCTCGAAAACAAGTACTACATGGACTTTCTGTACATCAACGTGTTTGCCGCCGCCGGCCGTGCCATTGGTACTGTGCTGTGGAAGGTGGGTGACGCATTGCTGATTGACGGTCTGGTGGTGAATGGCGCTGCCCGAGTGGTTCAGGCCTTCTCGTTCCTGACCCGCCGTCTGCAGACCGGCTACATCTATCACTACGCGTTCTCGATGATTCTGGGTGCGCTGGTGCTGATGACGCTGTGGCTGGGTGGTGTGGCATTTGCCACTGAGACGGGTTCAAGTAATTAAAAAAACAAGCAGGTAGACTATGACGGGTAATCTTCTGAGCTTAGCGATCTGGGTACCGATCGCGGCTGGCCTGATCGTGCTGGCCACCGGGAGCGACAAGAACGCACCGATGGCTCGCGTGCTGGCTGTAATTGGCGCCTTGCTAGGCTTTGCGGTCACCATTCCGCTGTACACAGGCTTTGATCACTACAGCAGCGGCATGCAGTTTGTAGAACTCAAGCCGTGGATCGAAACATTCAGCATCAACTACTCGCTGGGCGTGGATGGTCTGTCGGTGTGGTTCGTCATCCTGAACAGCTTTACCACGCTGATGGTGGTGATTGCGGGCTGGACCGTAATCCAGAAACGCGTCGCGCAATACATGGCGGCCTTCCTGGTCATGTCGGGCCTGATCAATGGCGCGTTTGTGGCGCAGGATGCCATCCTGTTCTACGTGTTCTTTGAAGCCATGCTGATCCCGATGTACCTGATCATCGGTATCTGGGGCGGCCCGCGCCGTGTGTATGCATCGATCAAGTTCTTTCTGTACACGTTTCTGGGCTCGCTGCTGACGCTGGTCTCGTTTATCTATCTGTACTTTCAGGCCAATGGCTCGTTTGCCATTGCCGACTTTGCCCGCCTGCCGCTGGGCATGACCGCGCAAGGTCTGCTGCTGATTGCGTTCTTCTTTGCGTTTGGCGTCAAAGTGCCGATGTGGCCGGTGCACACCTGGTTGCCTGATGCCCACGTAGAAGCGCCTACCGGCGGTTCCATGGTGCTGGCTGCCATTACCCTGAAGCTGGGCGCCTACGGTTTCCTGCGGTTTGCCCTGCCTATCGTGCCGGATGCTTGCCGTCACTACGCCTGGGTGTTCATCCTGTTCTCGCTGGTCGCCGTGGTGTACGTGGGTATGGTGGCGCTGGTGCAGACCGATATGAAAAAGCTGGTGGCTTATTCGTCGATCTCGCACATGGGTTTTGTCACGCTGGGCTTCTTCATGTTTACTGCCGACGGCAACATGAACCAGTTTGCGGTTGAAGGCGCGTTGGTACAGATGATTTCGCACGGCTTTGTGTCCGCCGCGATGTTCTTCTGCATCGGCGTCATGTACGACCGCGTGCATAGCCGCAAGATTGCTGATTACGGCGGCGTGGTGAACAAGATGCCGATCTTCGCCAGCTTCATGATGCTGTTTGCGATGGCCAATTCGGGTCTGCCGGCGACGTCGGGCTTTGTGGGCGAGTTCTTTGTGGTGTTGGGCGCAGTGCAGGTTAATTTCTGGTACGCCTTCTTTGCCGGCACCACGCTGATCTTTGGCGCTGCTTATACCTTGTGGATGTACAAACGCGTGATCTTCGGCGAAGTTGCCAATCACCACGTGGAAGAACTGAAAGACGTGAACAAGCGGGAACTGCTGGTGTTGGTGATTCTGGCCATCACCGTGCTGGGTATGGGTCTGTATCCGAAGCCCTTTACCGATCTGATGCACTTCTCTGTTAACGATCTGATCTGGCACGTGGCGCAAAGCAAGCTGCCGCAGTAACCGAAGCAATCACAAGCAATGAATATAAAAGGGTTTAGAGCATGACCTGGACCAGTCTGAATGCAGGTGCGGCAACACCGGAGATTTTTTTTCTCCTGATCGCGGTTTGCGCCATCCTGCTGATCGATCTGTTTGTTAGCGATGCCAAGCGGCACGTCACTTATCTGCTGACCTTGGGCGCCCTGGCTGTCACGGCCTGTCTGCTGGTCAACGGCCTGGCGCAACCGGCGCAGCTGGCCTTCAGCGGCATGTTTGTGCAAGACCCGCTGGCTGGCGTGGCCAAGCTGGCCATGGTGTTGGGCGCGGCGCTGGTGTTTATCTACGGCCGCAGCTATGCCGAAGCGCGCGGCTTGTTCCGTGGCGAGTTATTTACGCTGAGCCTGTTCTCGCTGCTGGGCATGATGGTGATGGCATCCGCCATGAACTTCGTGACCCTGTACGTGGGCCTGGAACTGCAATCGCTGGCCATGTATGCACTGATCGCACTGAACCGCGACAACGTGCAATCGTCCGAAGCGTCGATGAAGTATTTTGTGCTGGGCGCGCTGGCTTCCGGCCTGCTGCTGTACGGCATGTCGATGGTGTACGGCGCGACGCAAAGCCTGGATGTGCTGACCATTGCGCATAACATCGGTGCCGGTGGCGCCAACCGCGTGCTGAGCGTGTTCGGCCTGGTGTTTATCGTGGTGGGTATCGGCTTCAAGCTGGGCGCAGTGCCGTTCCATATGTGGATGCCGGACGTGTACCAAGGCGCACCGACCCCGGTGGCGCAAATGATTGGTACCTCGTCCAAGGTGGCTGCGTTTGTTTTCATCCTGCGCATCCTGGCAGAAGCCCTGCAGGGCTTTACCCCGGACTGGGGCCAGATGCTGATGCTGATGGCGGTGCTGTCGCTGGCTCTGGGTAACATCACGGCGATCGCACAAACCAATATCAAGCGCATGTTTGCCTTCTCGGCCATCTCGCATATGGGTTTTGTATTGCTGGGCATCATGGTCGGCAATCCGTACGGCTATGGCGCGGCATTCTTCTATTCGATTACCTATCTGCTGACCAGCGCAGCGGGTTTCGGCTTGATCATGCTGATGTCGCGCGCCGGTTTTGAAGCCGATCGCATTGACGACTACAAAGGCCTGAACCAACGCAGCCCGTGGTTTGCCTTCATGATGCTGATCGTGATGTTCTCGATGGCGGGTGTGCCGGTTTTTTGTTGGCTTCTTTGCCAAGCTGGCGGTGCTGAAGGCCGTCGTGAGCATGGGCCTGACCTGGCTGGCCGTGTTTGGCGTGCTGATGTCGCTGATCGGTGGTTTCTATTACTTGCGCGTGGTCAAGGTCATGTACTTCGATGACGCCGAAGATACCCATCCTATCGTCGCTGGCCTGGATGCCCGCGCCATTCTCAGCGTTAACTGCCTGTTGCTGCTGGTGCTGGGCCTGATGCCGGACCGCCTGATGTATCTGGTCACCGCCGCCATCACGCGCTCCATCATGCAGATGTAAGGACCGCATGCTCGAAGTCGTTCTGTTGTGCATATTGGCCGTTGTGGCGGCCAATATTCCGTTTCTGTCAGACCGGGTGCTGCTGCTGGTGCCCCCCGCCAGGTTGCGTAAACACGCGGGCTGGCAGTTGCTGGAGCTGGCCATCCTGTACGCGCTGGTGCTGGGCATCTCGCGCGTGCTGGAGGCGCGAGTAGGTACGGTACAAGTGCAGCACTGGTGGTTTTATGCCGGAACGATCGCCTTGTTTATCGTGCTGGCGTGGCCTGGCTTTGTCTGGCGCTACTTCTGGCGCAAGCCCGGCATGTAATAGAGCTTTGATCTGTCGAAAAAACGCTACCAACCGGTGGCGTTTTTTTTGGCCTGCAGCGCCAGCTGATGTAGTTGCGGGGCAGGGCGTATGCAAATACTTCTACATTTTTTTGTAGGACAGGGCTTGCCAGTCACGGGCGAAGTCGCTAATATCGCCGTTCTTCGACAGGCACGTAGCTCAGCTGGTTAGAGCACCACCTTGACATGGTGGGGGTCGTTGGTTCGAGTCCAATCGTGCCTACCAACAGAATTTGATGAAAAAAGGAAGATCAAGCCATGTTCCGAACTACCACGACTACCGGTGTTAACTGAACGCGGTAGCCGTGCTTGGCTTGGTCTTGTATAAAAAAAGTGCGGCTGCTGCCCGCACTTTTTTTTTGCCCCTACGCCCTGAGCGTTGATCACCACGGTGATAGCCGGGTCGGCAAAAAAATCCTGATCGATAAAATTGCGGCCAGCATGCCCAGAGTGGCGCGGCCCGGTAAGAAGGCAAACACCATGATTGCGATTACGCTTCCCGATGGCTCTAAACGTGAATTCGATTCCCCGATCAGCGTGCATGGCGTAGCCGCCAGCATTGGCGCGGGCCTGGCGCGGGCTGCGCTGGCCGGCAAGGTTGACGGCAAGCTGGTCGATACCAGCTTTGTAATCGACCACGATGCCAGCCTGGCCATCGTGACCGACAAAGACGCTGATGGCCTTGATGTCATCCGCCACTCCACGGCCCACTTGCTGGCCTATGCCGTCAAGTCGCTGTTTCCGGACGCGCAAGTCACCATCGGCCCGGTAATCGACGACGGCTTCTATTACGATTTCAGCTACTCGCGCCCGTTTACGCCGGAAGATCTGGCCGCCATCGAAAAGAAAATGGCCGAGCTGGCCAAGCAGGACATCCCGGTGGAGCGCTACGAATTGTCGCGCGACGAAGCCGTGGCGTATTTCAAAGGCATAGGCGAAAAAAATACAAAGCCGAGATCATCGAATCGATCCCGGCTGACCAGACGTTGAGCCTGTATCGCGAAGGCGATTTCACCGACTTGTGCCGTGGCCCGCACGTGCGTCGACGGGCAAGCTCAAGGTATTCAAGCTGATGAAGGTGGCTGGCGCCTACTGGCGCGGCGACAGCAAGAACGAAATGCTGACGCGTGTGTACGGCACGGCGTGGGCAAAGAAAGAAGATCTCGAAGCTTATCTGCATCGGCTGGAAGAAGCCGAGAAGCGCGATCACCGCAAGATCGGCAAGGCGCTGGACTTGTTCCATATGCAGGAAGAAGCGCCGGGCATGGTGTTCTGGCATCCCAAGGGCTGGCAGCTGTGGCAATCGGTGGAGCAATACATGCGCCGTCGCTTGGCGTAGCCGGCTACCAGGAAGTGCGCACGCCGCAAATGATGGATCGCGTGTTGTGGGAGCGCTCGGGTCACTGGGAGAACTACCACGACAATATGTTCATCACGGAATCGGAAAAGCGCGTCTACGCCGTCAAGCCGATGAACTGCCCGGGTCACGTCCAGATCTTTAATAGTGATCTGCGTTCGTACCGCGATTTGCCGCTGCGCCTGGCCGAGTTTGGCGCGTGCCACCGTAACGAGCCGTCCGGTTCGCTGCATGGTTTGATGCGCGTGCGTGGCTTTACGCAAGATGACGCGCATATCTTCTGTACGCCTGATCAGTTTATTTCGGAAGCAATTGCCTTCCACCAGCTGGCCATGAGCGTGTACGACGACATGGGCTTTACCGATGTCTCCATCAAGCTATCGCTGCGCCCGGACAAGCGTGCCGGTAGCGACGAAGGCTGGGATAACGCGAGAACGGCATGCGCGACGCGCTGCGTGCTTGCGGCGTGGAATGGGAAGAACTGCCGGGTGAGGGCGCTTTCTATGGTCCCAAAGTGGAATATCACATCAAGGACGCCATTGGCCGTTCGTGGCAATGCGGTACGCTGCAGCTCGACTTTGTGCTGCCGGAGCGGCTGGGCCCTGAATACGTGGCCGAAGATAACAGCCGTCAGCGCCCCATCATGCTGCACCGGGCTATCGTCGGTTCGATGGAGCGTTTCCTTGGGATCCTGATCGAAAACTTTGCCGGCTCGTTCCCGTTGTGGCTTGCGCCGACGCAGTTGGTGATCATGAATATCTCTGAAGCTCAGGCTGATTACGTGGCTGAAGTAGCCCAAAAGCTGAAGGCCGCTGGCCTTCGGGTGCAATCAGACTTGAGGAACGAGAAAATAACCTATAAAATCCGCGAACATAGCTTGCAGCGCTTGCCGTACCAACTCATTGTGGGCGACAAAGAAAAAAGCTGCAGGTCTGGTGGCCGTGCGTAGCCGCAGTGGTGAAGATCTGGGCAGATGACGGTAGAGGCCTTGCTGGAACGGCTGAAACCCGAACTGCTGTAACGGATTACACCAAGCCGTTCGCACGGCTTTGCATTTGACTGACTGGAGAATCAAGATAGCTGCTCAAGACAAGGAGCCGCGGATCAACGGCGAGATTACCGCTCGCGAAGTCCGCTTGCAGGATGCCCAAGGCGAACAACTGGGCGTGGTGAGTCTGTACGACGCGTTGTCCAAGGCAGAAGAAGCCGAACTGGACCTGGTCGAGATTGCCCCCAATGCGACGCCACCGGTGTGCCGCATCATGGATTACGGCAAGTACAAGTACGAAAAGTCCAAGAAAGATCACGCGGCCAAGCTGAAGCAGAAGCAGATTCAGGTTAAGGAAGTCAAATTCCGGCCGGGCACGGACGAGAACGACTATCAGGTAAAGCTTAAGAACCTGATCCGTTTCTTGAACGATGGCGACAAGGCCAAGATTACCCTCCGGTTCCGCGGGCGCGAAATGGCCCACCAGGAAATCGGTATGGCCCAGCTCAAGCGGGTGGAAGCTGACCTTGGCGAAATCGCCATCGTTGAGCAATACCCCAAGCTGGAAGGCCGCCAGATGATCATGATGCTGGCGCCAAAGAAAAAAATAAGTAACCGTGCGGCCTTCGGGCTGCAGGGTGCAGCAAACAACGGGGGCGCGGCTGCTCCCGTTTATGTTCTGTCGGGCCAGCGATGGTCAGTCAGAACCAGCAGCCGCAACAAAAGCGTGGTGGCGGGCCCAAAGTCCTTCGCAAGAAGCGCCTGTTGCCGAATCTAAACATCATTGGAGTGCATATACATGCCCAAGATGAAAACCAAGAGTGGCGCTAAAAAAAAGCGCCTGAAAGTACTCGGCGGTGGTGGTGTCAAGCGCAGCAAAGCGTTCAAGCGCCACATCCTGACCAAGAAAACCACCAAGAACAAGCGCCAACTGCGCGGCACCTGCATGGTCCACCCGACCAACATGGCCAGCGTTCGTGCAATGTTGCCCTACGGCTAACCAAGGAGATTATCTATGCCTCGCGTTAAACGTGGTGTAACAGCCCGCGCTCGTCACAAGAAAGTACTGGCCCTTGCCAAAGGCTATCGCGGCCGTCGCAAGAACGTATACCGCATTGCCAAGCAAGCGGTAATGAAGGCTGGTCAGTATGCATATCGTGACCGTCGTCAAAGGAAGCGTCAGTTCCGTCAACTGTGGATTGCTCGTATCAACGCAGCTTCGCGTGAACTGGGCCTGGCCTACAGCAAGTTCATGAACGGTCTGAAGAAGGCCGGCATTGAGGTTGACCGCAAGGTTCTGGCCGATCTGGCCGTGTTTGACAAGCCGGCATTTGCCGCCTTTGTTGAACAAGCCAAGGCTAGCCTCGCTGCTTGAGCATGATCGTCAGCGCGGTCGTCAGACCGCGCGATGACATGTTGATGAGCAATACAAGGGGGGCTTCCCGGCCCTCCTTTTTTTATTGTCGTGCCCACCCGGGACGACGGCAGAATTCCAGGCAGGAGCGCGCGATACGCGCGACATTTCGATATGGACGTACAAGCCCTCCTCGAGCAAGGTCTCGCTGAACTGAATGCAACCAGTGAAGCGCCCGCGCTGGAAAACGTAAAAGCTAAATATGTCGGCAAAGAGGGTGCAATCACCGCTTTGCTGAAGCAATTGGGCAGCCTGCCGCACGAAGAAAAGAAAACCTTCGGCGCCACGGTTAACCAGGCCCGTCAGGCATTTGAAGCCACGCTCAATGCCCGTCGCGAAGCCTTGGCCCAGGAAAAAAACTGGCGCGCCAACTGGCCGCCGAAGCACTCGATATCACACTGCCTGGTCGCAATCGCGGCACGGGCGGCCTGCATCCGGTTACGCTGGTGCAGCAACGCATCGAAGCGCTGTTCGCCTCGCTCGGTTTTACCGTGGCTGACGGCCCCGAAATCGAAAACGATTTCCACAATTTTGAAGCACTGAATATCCCCAAAGATCATCCTGCGCGCGCCATGCAGGATACGTTCTACGTGGATGGCGGCGCCAATGGCGAACCGCTGGTGCTGCGCACGCACACCTCGCCAATCCAGGTGCGTTACATGCTCGACCACAAGCCGCCGATCAAGATCGTCGCGCCGGGCCGCGTGTACCGTGTCGATTCGGATGCCACGCACTCGCCGATGTTCCATCAGATGGAAGGCCTGTGGGTGGAAGAGGGCGTATCGTTTGCCGATCTCAAAGCCGTTATCACCGACTGGCTGCGTAATTTCTTTGAGCGCGACGATCTGCAAGTGCGCTTCCGTCCTTCTTTCTTTCCGTTTACCGAACCGTCGGCCGAAGTCGATGTGCTGGGTGAACGTGGCTGGCTGGAGATTGGCGGTTGCGGCATGGTGCACCCCAATGTGCTGCGTAACGTCGGCATCGACCCTGAGGTCTACACCGGCTTTGCCTTTGGCTTTGGCTGGATCGGTTTGCGATGCTGTATTACGGCGTCAACGATTTGCGCCTGTTCTTCGAGAACGATCTCGCGTTTCTGCAGCAATTCAAATAAGCCTGGGCTCCTGACATGAAATTCTCTGAACAATGGCTGCGCAGCTGGGCCAATCCCGCGCTGGCGTCAGAAGAACTGGCGCATCTGCTGACCATGGCTGGCCTTGAAGTAGAAGAAGCCGAGCCTGCCGCCCCCGCATTTACCGATGTGATCGTCGCCGAAGTGCTGACCGTAACGCGCCACGAAAACGCGGATCGCCTGAACGTTTGCTCGGTGAACGTCGGCGAAGCGGCCCCGGTGCAGATTGTCTGCGGTGCGCCTAATGTGCGCCCCGGCATTCGTGTGCCGTGCGCTCGCGTTGGCGCTGACCTGCCGGGCGATTTCAAGATCAAACTGGCGAAGGTCCGTGGTGTGGAATCGAGCGGCATGCTGTGCTCGGCCAAAGAGCTGGGCATTGCTGAAGACGCCGATGGCCTGTTGATCCTGCCGGACGACGCGCCCGTGGGCCAGTCGATTCGCGACTATCTGAACCTCGACGACACCCTGCTGACGCTGAAGCTGACCCCGAACCGTGCTGATTGCCTGTCGATCCGCGGTATCGCGCGTGAAGTCTCGGCGCTGACCGGCGTGGCGCAAGACGCATCGTGCCGACGCCGGTGGCTGCAACCATCGCCGATGCGTTGACGATCAAGCTGGAAGCGCCGGAAGCGTGCCCGTTGTACACCGGCCGCATCATCCGTGGCATCGACCGCACTGCGCCGACGCCGGAATGGATGAAGCAACGCCTGGCGCGCTCGGGCATCCGCAGCATCAGCGCGGTGGTCGATATCACCAACTACGTGATGATCGAACAAGGCCAACCGTTGCACGCGTTTGACGCCAACAAACTGGGCGGCGATATCGTGGTGCGTCTGGCTAAAGCGGGCGAAGCGCTGACCTTGCTGAATGGCAAAGAACTTGCGCTCGACGCCGATATGCTGGTCATCACCGACGGGGTTAAGCCGGTCGCGCTGGGTGGCATCATGGGCGGCGCTAATAGCGAAATCGACAACGAAAGCCGCGATATCTTCCTCGAATCCGCCTTCTTCAGCCCCGCGGCTGTGGCGGGCAAGGCGCGTCGCCTGGGGTTCTCGTCCGAAGCCAGCCACCGCTATGAACGCGGCGTCGACTTTGGTCACACCCGTGCTGGCTTGAACGCGCTACGCAACTGCTGCTGGAAATCTGCGGCGGCGCGGCTGGCCCGGTGGTCGAGACCGTCGTCGCTGACCAACTGCCGGCGCGCCCTGCGCTGACCCTGCGTGTTTCTCGCGTTAAGCGGGTGCTGGGTCTGGATCTGAGCGGTGCCGACGTGCTTCTGCTGTTGCAGCGCCTGAGTCTGGATGCGCAACTGGATGGCGATGTCATCACAGTGCAACCGCCCAGCTTCCGCTTCGATATGCAGATTGAAGAAGATCTGATCGAAGAAGTGGCGCGCGTGTTTGGCTATGACAACATCCCGTCGCGCCCGGCCGCCAGCCGCATCGCCATGCTGCCGCAGCCCGGCAATGCGCGGAACAAGTTTGCGCTCAAGCAAATCCTGGTCGGCAGTGGTTACCAGGAAAGCATCAATTACGCGTTTGTCGAACAGAAGTGGGAAACCGAACTGGCCCACAATGCTGATCCCATCAAGCTGATCAACCCGATCGCCAGCCAGATGAGCGTGATGCGCTCGTCCTTGCTGGGCGGCCTGGTCAGCGCGCTCAAATACAATCAGAACCGTAAAGCCGAACGGGTACGCCTGTTTGAACTGGCGCGTGTGTTCCATGGCGTGACCGCCGAGGCGCAACCTGAGCGCATCGGTGGCCTGGCTTGGGGCAGCCGCGAGCCGGAACAATGGGGGCTGAGCGATGTGGCGGTCGATTTCTTTGACGTCAAGCCGATGTCGAAGCGCTGATCGCACCGCGCGTGGCCACCTTCCGCCGCGCCAGCCATCCCGCATTGCACCCCGGCCGCAGCGCCGAGGTGGTGCTGGACGGCAAGGTAATCGGCTGGTTGGGTGAACTGCATCCGCAGTTTACCCAGAGCTATGAACTGGGCACGTCGCCCGTCGTGTTTGAGCTGGATGTGGCAGCGTTGCTGTCCGTGCAGCCAGTCAAGGCCAGCGCCGTGTCAAAACAACAAGCGGTGCGTCGTGATCTGCCTTGCTGGCCGAAGAATCGCTGACGCTGGGTGAGTTGCAAGCTGCTTTTGCCGCAGCCAATCAGCCTTTGGTCACTGCCATCGAGCTGTTTGATATCTACCGTGGCAAAGGCGTGCCTGAAGGCAGAAAGAGCCTTGCTTTCAAGGTGTTGATGCAAGATACTCACAAAACTCTTACTGATGAGGAAGTCGACGCTACCGTGGCCGCGCTGATCGCAGCCGCTGCAGCGCATGGCGCCACACTACGAGCATGAGCTTACCCAGTAGCACCGACGCCAAGTCGTATCGTAATGAGATAACAACAATGACGCTTACCAAAGCAGACCTCGCCGATTTGCTGTTTGACAAGGTTGGCCTGAACAAGCGCGAAGCCAAGGATATGTCGAAGCATTCTTCGAAGAAATCCGTGCCTCGCTCGAAGAAGGCGACACCGTCAAACTGTCAGGTTTTGGCAATTTCCAGTTGCGCGACAAACCGCAACGCCCGGGCCGCAATCCTAAAACCGGGGAAGAGATTCCGATCTCCGCTCGCCGTGTAGTCACCTTCCATGCCAGTCAGAAACTGAAAGGCTAGTAGAACTGCACTATGCAAAACAGCAGCAACGTCATTTCAACCAGTGAACTGCCGCCAATTCCTGCCAAGCGCTACTTCACCATTGGTGAAGTGAGCGAACTGTGCGGCGTAAAGCCCCACGTTCTGCGCTACTGGGAACAGGAATTCACCCAGCTCAAACCCGTCAAACGCCGCGGTAACCGTCGTTATTACCAGCACCACGAAGTGCTGTTGGTGCGACGGATCCGCTCGCTGTTGTACGAGCAAGGTTTCACCATCAGTGGCGCGCGCAACCAACTGGCTCACGCCGGAGAAGAAGCCGCCAGCCCCGCCGCATCGATGCGCGAAGGGCTGCAAGCGCTGCTGGATTGGCTGGATGAATAAGCCCCCGGACGCGTAATGCGCTGAAGCAAATCAAAACGCCGGATCAGGTTGATAGCCTGAGCCGGCGTTTTTTTATTGTGAGCCTGGCGCGGGCGGGGCGGGTTAGCGCCGGCATGCAGGTGTGGCGCTGTGATTATGCTTGCGCCGAGACCAGCGCAGGCTTTGCCGGGATTGCTACTCAATTCAATTGCTTATCAACCGCGCAGTGAAAAAAATGAGGGGGGATGCTAGGCAGGCCCGACAAAGCTGGTCTATAATCGCGTCTCTCTCGGAATGTAGCGCAGCCTGGTAGCGCACTTGCATGGGGTGCAAGGGGTCGCGAGTTCGAATCCCGCCATTCCGACCATAAAAAAAAGAACGCCGAATCAGTTGCTTAGCTGATTCGGCGTTTTGCATTCTCCCCTCGAAGTTAGAAAAATATTAGAACATGTTTTAATACTCCTCGTTTTCACTCCGTCGGTGGCAGCGCCATGATCACCTCGCTAGTCGCGTCTCCCGGATCCTCATGTAGCGTTCGGTCATTTGCTCATCGGCATGGGCTGCGCCAATAGCAAGCTGCTTTCGCTCGTATCCTGCCTGATGAGCATCGGTAATCGCCTTAGGCCGCAGGTCTTTAAGAATCAATCCTTCGTTACCTGACCGGATGCATGCGCGACGCCATGAGGTTCTTAAGCCGGACGCGTCATATGGTTTGCCGTGCTTGGTACTGATCACGTAGACGCTTTCCACTTTGGTGGCAGCTTTTGCACGCGTCAGCACGGATTCAATTGCTGGTGTCATTGGTACCATTACTTCAGCGCCACTGCTTTTTTTTCTGTTTTGGTTGCCTTGAATCGAATGCCCGCACTGCTGATGTCGGTCCACTTTAAAAGCCGAATTTCGGTGGTGCGCTGATAGAGCAGTTAGCACAGGTCGACGTAGTAGTGCACCATCATGCTGGCTTGAGTTCGTTTCTCATCGTCGCCAGTGAGCAAAGCAGCTCGTACCGCATGGGCTGCTTATGCGTCATGTAGACTTTCTGGTTTCCGATTTTTTCTAATGTTACTTCACGTGTTGGATTGCCTTTTCGAAAGCCTTTGCGGCAAGCCAACTGGAAAAAAACTTGGATAGGTGTGAACGGTAAACTTCGGCCATTCGACGTCCTTCCCACTGATCGACAAATAAGGCGATATCGGAGGGCGCAACCTGTGCAGTATCAAATGCCTGGAATCCCTCAGCACAGACTTCTGTTAGTACGCGCAAATCATTGCTCCGGGTGTCATGCATTTTTTTTACGCTCAGGATGTGTTGGGGCGCATTTGGCCAGCTTCGCCAGTTCGTTTGCATTCTACTCACGTAGGCGCCGCTGCATATCTCCAACATCAGCTGGCTGACGATTAAAATCCCAAATTTCTTTTGCGAGTTTCCGTGCTTTGTCTTCCCCATCAGAGATAGGGCACAGGCTGTGCCACTTTGTAGCTTTACCAGTTGATGGGGGCACCAATTCCACCGGATGAGCACGACGGACTATATAGGCATAACCAATCTGGACTACCCCGGTTAAAGGAAGCAATCCGGGCTGTGATTTGGGCAGCCCACGAGTGCTTCTCGGCTTGAGCAGCCTTTCAGGCTAATGTGCTAAATTGGCCACTGCCGGCCATGAGCGGCCAGCCGTGTTGAAGGGTTTGAAATGAAACTGGGATTTGGTAACGATTGGGTGAAATATAAGGAAGAGCTACTAAAATTCGTTTTTTTCCCGTATCAGACGCCCGAGAAATTGAAGGACTCATTATTGTTCTGCATGACTATATGAGTTTTCTTTCGGATGTTCCCTCTCGCAATCTATTTGCTTATGGAGATGACGGCGCTTTGGTCTGACAAGTTGAAAGCATTGGTGCCGAAGCGACAGATCCGGTTACAAAAAATTATTTTCGAGAAGCCTCTCATTGCTGGAAATTTTATGGGTTGTAAGTGCGAAGTCGATGCACGTTCTGGAGGGATATTGGGAACGCAGTTTACCAAATAGATTGCCATCGGCCAGAAGCGGCCGCCCGGCTTGACTCTGTGTAGCGTTTCAATCTATCGACACAATCTTGTGGACCCATTATGGCTTTTTTTGTATCGAACAAGATCAATCAAATAGCAAATCCTTCGGAGCCTGTCTTCGAGTGACAGTTCATCATAGTCACACGCATTTACGGGTCCCTCATTAAAAAAGGGGCAACTGGCGCTTACCTAGAGAAACTGTTTCACTTGAAAATTTAGTTGCGTGCTTTACGCGAGTGCCTAACCAATGGAGGGGGTATGAAAATAACCCAAACACAATTAGTGTCGATAAGCCTGGTTTTAGGCGCTTTGATCATCGCAATTGGGTTACTGGTTTACTTTCGGATAGACAATAAACCTTCAAATGAGGGCGCTGCATTGGCAGCTTCAGAAGCGGATCAGGTACTTAAATTGTGCGCGATAGGTATGACGTCAGAAGCGGAAAGCACGGTTAAAGCTTCACTGGAAAAAATTCTTCGGTGGTCTCACTGCTGGCACCAAAGTAAGTAGCTCGCAAATTGGGGCGTTAGCTGAAAAGCTGCCTCAGAATGGAAATCCAGATCTCTATAAAGCCTACAGCGATTGTTTGAAGGTCCAGATGGCCATCGCCCTGCAGCGCAGAGGTGTACAAGTAGCCTCACCCGACATGCAGGCCCTGGAGGCTGCAGCGGATGACCGCGTTGAGAATGGGCTATCTCGAGTTACACCTAGTACGCCTTCGGCAAAATTAGTTGAACTGCTTGGAGAGCCAATTTCAGATGATGTCGTTGAAGGAACTGGACTTCGGTACGTCCGTTACCAATACAAGGACATGTATTTCGCGGCCGAGTTTTTTTAAGGGAAGAAAGCGACTTGCGATTGTGTTAGCAGCTAATCCTTCATTAGGAGTGGAATTGTCGCAGACGCTCCTAAGTGTCAATGGGGCGCCGCTAGCCACCGTTGGTGCCGTTTCGGAGGAGGCCTCACTGGAGATCTCGGGTCGAGCAGGTATGCCGATGCGAACAGAATTATTTGGCGGAAGCGAGATGGATTATCGGGTGTTTCGTGCCTTGTTTTATGACCCATTCGCAGTCTTGGGAGAAAATGACGATTGCAAGAATGCGCTCAATGCGCCTGAAAAAATTTCATCTAAAAGATTGCCCTAAGATGGCTGTAGCGAAACCGGTAGCAGTGCTACTGGCCTACACCCAAGGTGGTGGCAAAGCAGCGAGCGATGCTTTTTTTTAACCTCTTGAGTGACGGACCGGTTTGGGAGTGGTGATAAATCGTGGGATTGAATGAGGTAGGTTTTCTAAGCGCTGCGGGGGCACATTAGCGAAACTGTGCTGATGGTCGCAGGCTCCATGCGGATAGGGGAGCGTTTGAGGTTGTGATTTTAGCCCCGCTTTCCGACTGGCATTCACAGTACATCAACTCAGTGCATGGTGTGCGAGTGAGCTTCTGCTGTTTCGGTTCTGGCATGGGAATCGAGCTAGGCAGAAGCCAACCGAGTAAATGGGGCTGCGACGAATATGTACCGTCATCTGGCTTTTGCAATGACTTCATACATCGACGTCCCTGATACTGATTGTGCCATGCCTATGATGCACACGCCTGAGCAAGCAGTGGGGATATTTTGCCAAGATCAAAGCCTTTGCCATTGCTTCGGATTCTTCCGTAGCGCGTTGACCGAGAGTGATCGAATGTAATTCCTCTGGAAGAAAAGCGAAGTCAGTAAAGGCAGGGTCGGAATAGTCTACGAATGTCGTTACGCGCCACTCACGTTCCTCGTCCCATTCGCGGTGTTTTGAGTAGCAGATTGCGTTAAGGATATCTCTCGGCAAGTCAAGGGACTTACCATAAAGGAGCAGGTCAAGACATGACCAATCATTGGGGGACTCAGGTAAATAAGTAACCGGTCGCGCCATTTGGAGGGGGGTGTCTTGATCGGGTAAATGCCGAAAGCCCAAAACTAGACCGCGATGTGAGTCTGCATAGTGTCCCCACATGGTGTTGCTCTCGGCTGTTGAGGAAAGACACAAGACACGAGCAGTGCTCGCCAGTTTTTCAGCGGTAGGCCGAAGCAGTTCCTCAAGTGAGGCAGTTGTACTGAGTTCCCTGCAAACAATATCTAAAATCTCATCTCTGGATCGGCCATGCGCCATTTACTGAGCGCGTCTGGCTAACCAAATCTGAGCTAGTGTTGGAAAGCAGTTCCTCGTCTACAATTCTGCTTCTTTCAGCGATTTCTACGATCGCCAATGGGTATAAAGTACGGCACTCCTCAGCAGAAGGACTTAGCCGTGGCTGCCTTTGGAATTCAGTTATGTCGTTAATATGAGATGGGCCTGACCATCGGATTGTGCCATTGGTCAGACTAGTTCGGCGACATGCGCATTTGCATATTTATAGAGAATCTTGGGTACGTCATTCTTGGGCTGCATATTGGCAATAGCGAGTCGGTTGAGTGATTTTCGCGAATATACCAAGCGTACAAGCGCGAATCGACTTGTTTGGGCTCGAATGTGTTCTAAAGTGCGGGAAAGATACGGGGAAACCGTGGGTATGCGAGTAAAGAAATCACTTCCGTTGATTAGAATATACGAGCCGAAAATGCCGACCAATCAATGTCTTGATCTTGATTTTTTTTGGGTGCATGGGGTGCAAGGGGTGCAAGGGGTGCAAGAGGTCGCGAGTTCGAATCCCGCCATTCCGACCACTTTTAAAGCATTAAAATCAACACGTTACATCAGAAAGCCACCGGCCATCACCCGGTGGCTTTTTTCGTTCTGTGCCGGAACTTGTGCAGAATGCGAAATTCGCTCTGCGTGCTCGACGAGGTGTTCCGCCCCGAAGTGCGCATATTTCCAGGCTCGTAGCGCATGCCTGATTACGCAGCTTTCCAATTTGATGCCTATGTATTTTCTGTGTCGGCAACATTTACTGTTTATGGCGATATTTTTTTTGTCGGAAAAGCAGCGTTACACCGTACCCGCAACCCGCAGCAGTTGGTGCAAGTTTGTCTGATGGATGGATGTGGACCTGCGATAGTAAAACCCCCTCTAGAGACAAACTGAACAACTTGCTTGATGGCTACTCTTGGTCCGCAGAGTGGCTACTTTGGCGTCGGTGGATCGTTTTCCGTGAATTCGTCCGGCAAGGCGATAAATATGGGGATCGGTGAAGGCGGCTTTTCTGCCGGACTCGGTAGTGTGGATACTT
>BBFD01000011.1 GCA_001313065.1 Silvimonas sp. JCM 19000 | reverse complement strand
CCGACGAACCGTTTCCGCACAACCCGGAGCAAGACCCGCCGTTTTCGGATCCGCCGGGCCCGATCAAAGAGCCGCCGCGCAGCCCGGACGAACCCGGTACCAACACACCATATTTTGATCAGCGCGACCGCGGCGCGGTCTCGCTCAATCCATCCACGCCCGGCGCTTTGCTGGCCGGGCTGGTCGGCCAACGTATGCCGCGTCACTGGCGCATCGGCGGCTGGATTATCAGTCATTGAGCTTTCAGCAACAGTGGGCGGCAGGCCCGCATGGCTGCCGCCAGACGCACAGCACGCCATAGTGGCTGGGCGATAAAAAACCAATAACGCTACAACGGAGAAATGTCATGTCCTCGCTTCAAACCCGTCGTGTTTTGCCGGCCTTACTCGCCGGTTTGCTTCTGGCCGCGGGCAGCAGTTTTGCTGCGGATACCCAATCATCGACCGGCAATACCGCGGCTAAACCGGCTGCGGATGTGCAACCGTCCCGACTGTCGGCGGACGATGCAGATTTCGTCGACAAAGCAGGCCATGCCGGTGCGGCGGAAATCCAGTCCAGCCGACTGGCGCTCAAGCATTCCAAAGCCAAAGACATCAAGCCTTTGCCAACATGATGATCGAGGACCACACCAAAGCCGCACAGAACCTTGAAACCGTGGCAGCGCTGAAGGCCAAGCCGGTGCCGCATGATCCGGATTCGGCGCAACAAGCGAGATCGCCAAGCTGGAACAACTGCACGACAAGGCGTTTGACCAGGCTTATGTGCAGTTTCAGGTCAAGGCACATGAAGAAGCCGTGGCGCTGTTCCAGAAAGAAGCCAGCGGGGGCAGCGATGCGACGTAAAAGGCTTCGCGGCAAAAAAAACCGAACCGACGCTGCAAGGCCATCTGGACCACGCCAAGAAACTGGCGACCAAGTACAAGGTTAGTGGCAGCTAAGCAAGCGCGGTTTGCTCGGCAGAAGGCCCGCACTGCTTGCGGGCTTTTTTGTTGGGTATCACAGTGCAGTCAGCGGATGGTGGCGATGCTTGCAGTGACTTGCCTGGCATGCGTCAGCGTCTGGTCCATGTCGTCCCGGCTAAACGCGCGGACCAGTTCGTAATCCGCGTGGACCCGCAGTGGTCGCAAAATCCGTTGGCAGCGGTAAGCCAGAGCACGCACTCGCTCGGGATGTGCGCAGTGGTGGGCGCGGCAGGCTTCCATCGCCTTGTATTCGCGGGCGTGCGAGCACCTGAGACCTCAGCGAAATACGGCAACTTCAGGCGATGTACCGCATCGCGGCAGGCATGGTACGCGCCGTAATAGGCCCGGTTAGCCACAGTGCGGCGTACGGTTTCGTCATCAGCGCCGTGTGCTGCCAAGAGCTGTTCAGCGCATTGCAGCAATGCGTTGCTATCAGTCATCGCGCCTCCGACGGGTGATGTCGGCGGCGATGTGCTCGGCCGGAAAATCGGGAATCAGGGTGTACATCTCGATAGCGAATTCGATACCGAGCATCGCCGCGTCGTCGTGGCTCACGTCCACAGGCAAAGTCATATAAATCTCGCCCGTACACTGGATACCGTATTCGGGCGCGTAGGGGCAGGGCACACCATGCCTGGCCGCCACTTGCAGGGCAATGGCGAGCATGCGGTCGAGCCATTCCGGATCAACATTGCGAGCGCGTAACTCGGCAGCCACTTCGGCCCCGTAGGATGGGCTCTTCATCGTTTCATCCTTGTTGGCACCGCGCGGGTGCAGCGCACACACGCCCGCGTCCGCGGATTTTTTTGACCACCCTCTGCGCATTCAAACACGTCATTTTCAGCCGCCATGAGTTAACCAGAGCCGCCATGCTACGCCGCGAAAAAAACATCGTTGCTAAGGACTATCTGAACCTACTTTTACCGTGCGGATTTGCGATTTTACTTATTGCGCAGGTATAGCTGGTCATCAAACGTCACCACCCATTGCGGGGCATAAATGACCAGCATGGTCATCACCATGCCGGTGGTAAATGCCTCGGGAAAACCAAACAGCAGGTAGTAGGGCAATTGTTCTTCCAGCAAAAAAAATCCGGGGCGTACACACCGGTGGCCCACAGCAGCGCGCAGGTGCTGATGCCCACCAGCCACATCGATAACGCGCCCGCGGCAAAGCTGTTCAGAAAGATATAAACAAAGTAGTTATGCGGCAGACGCTTTTGCGCCAGTTTGAGCAGCTGCCAGGTCAGCGTGGTGGGGATGCCAGCGGTTAACAGCCACGACAAACCGATGCCGCTCCAGTCACCATGGCCATCCAGAATATCGGCCACCAGCGCCACCGCGACGCCGATGCGCGCACGGTCGGGGCCCGCGATCAGGGTGAGGCCAGCCGCTCCCAGCAAATGAAAAGTCAGCCCGGGCTGGATATTGGCCTTCATCTGCCACAGCACCAGCATCAGCACCGTGCCGCCAAACCAGCAGGTCAGCTCGGATTGCGGCACGGTCAACCACGCCGTTTTATAGATAGAGCGTGCCAGCAGCAGCCCGGCAATCACGCAGGCGCCGATGCACAACCACGCGGGGAACAAGCCGGCGGGCAAATTCATGCCTGCATCCGGCTACGCCATTCGCGATCGACCAGATCGGCCAGTTGGGTAAGCCGACCATGGAAGAAATGGCCAACGCCGGGCACCACCAGCACCGGTAGTTGCTGCGGCCGGGCCCAGTCGAACACTGATTGCAGTGGCACCACTTCGTCCTGCTCGCCGTGGATCACCAATGTATCGCCCGGCACCGGGGGGAATTGATGGCGGATGGTGGCGGGGCCGATCAAAATCATGCCTTCGACTTCTGCATCGCTCAGGCGTTGGCGTAGTTGTGACTGCACAAAGGTGCCAAACGAAAAGCCGGACAGCACCACGCGCGTGACGCCAGGAAAATCCACCCGCGCTTGCGCCAATACGGCCGCCATATCATCGGGTTCATACACGCCGCGACTGTGTTCGCCTTCGGACCGGCCCACACCGCGCAAATTGGGGCAGTACGCCACATAGCCCAATCGCGATAAGGTCTTGGCCAGCGTGTGCACAATCTTGTTGGTGTTGGTGCCGCCTTCAAGCGGGTTGGGGTGCGCCACCAGCGCAATGCCGCGCGTTTCGGGCAGCGCTGATTCCAGCCGCAATACTTCCAGCTGGCCAGCCGGGCCAGCGACGGTGAGCGCTTCAAATACAGGGGCTTTGCGGGGCAGATTCATGGTGTAGAGGGCGGCAGACAGACAGGCGCCATTCTAAACCAGGCGGGCTCAAACACGCCGCACCGATTCACGCACGACCAGCTCGAACTGCGGATACTGCACGGTTTGCGCCTGGTTGCTCAGCATATTCAACAGCGTTTCGGTGGCGGTCTTGCCCATGTCAAAGGTGGGTTGGCGGATGGTGGTGAGCGGCGGCAGCATGTAATTGGATACCGCCAGATCATCAAAGCCGATCATCGATACTTCTTCCGGCACGCGGATGCCGCGCCGATACAGCGCCAGCCGTGCGCCAAGGGCGCTCTGGTCATTGGCAACAAACAAAGCGCTGAAGGCGCGCGTGATTCCAGCAATTGCGTCATCGCCATCACGCCACCGGCTTCGGTAAAGTCACCCACCGCCACCAGGCGCGGATCGGCTTCCAGGCCCGCATCGGCCAGCGCGCGGCGATAGCCTTGCAAACGCGCTTCCGAATCGGGCTGGGCCAGCCGGCCCGCAATATGCGCAATACGTTTGTGGCCCTGGCTGATCAGATACTGCGTGGCCTGGTAGGCGGCGGCCTCGTTATCGACGGCCAGGCCGATGGCCCGCGGCGATTCCATGCGGCGGCCGGTAAAAAACCACCGGAATCTGGCGCGCAATCTGTTCGATCTGCTTATCGGTACTGGTCGCCATAAAAAATAATGATGCCGTCGACGCGGCGGGCGATCAGCAAATCAACATGATCCTGTTCTTCGCGCTCTTGCCAATGGCCGCTCACGATCAGCAAAGCGTAGCCGGTGCCGGAAATGGCATGCTCCACGCCTTTGAGTTCTTCGCCAAAAAAACGGCGAGCTGATGTCCTGCGTGACGATGCCTATGGTCTTGGTACTGCCGGTTTTGAGGCTTTGCGCCAACACATTGGGTTTGAAATTCAGTTTTTTTCGATGGCGCGGGTAATGGCTTCCTGTTTGGCCGTGGAAACCGCCGTTACCCCAGTCAGATAGCGCGATACCGTGCTGGCCGACACGCCGGCCTCACGCGCCACATCTTGCACGGTTACGTTGTAGTTATCGGGTTGCTCAAGCGTCATATTGCGTTGTTTACCGTTGTTTCTGCAGGGTTTGGTGCACCGCAACAGTGCACCTGAAAGCGCCATGTAAAATGTAGTGAAAAAAATTGCACCTACATGGAACAACTTATTGCCGCTGTATGCGTCCAGGACTAAAACTGAAAACGATTTCAACGATAACGGCAAAAAAAGCCGTTTTTTCTACTGCAACTACGAAATCGATTTCATATTACTACAACCTCATGTCGTTGGAGAGAGTCATGAATAAAGTTGTACGACTGGCAGTAGCGTCCGCGCTCTGCGCTGCTGCATTGCCATCCTGGGCTGCTGTAACCCTGACCGTTGCCAGCTTTCCGGATCTGGATCGCGACGTAAAAAACGGCCATTCCGCTGTACAAAAAGCTGCATCCTGATGTCGAAATCAAACTGGTTAGCCGCGAACGTGTGGATCACGTTAACGCGCTCACCACGCAACTGGCTTCCAGCTCTGGCCTGCCTGATGTGATGGGTCTTGAAATCGGTTTTGTGGGTCGGTTTATCGCTTCGGGCGGTCTGGAAGACCTGTCCAAGGCGCCGTATAACGCAGGTCAGCTGCAAAGCCAGATCACCGGTTATTCCTGGGCGCAAGCCAAGGGCACCAATGGTGACGTCTATGCGCTGCCGGTCGATATCGGCCCGGGCACCATGTTTTATCGCAAAGACTTGCTGGATAAGGCGGGCGTGACCGAAGCCGATCTGACCAAGTCGTGGGAAACCTATATCGCCGCCGGCAAAAAAAAGATCAAAGCCGCTACCGGTGCTTATCTGGTGGCCAGCCCGGTGGATCTGAAAGATATCTATATCCGTTCCAACCTCAAGAACGGTGAAGGCATCTATTTCGACAAGAGCGGCAAGCCCATCATTGCTGGCAACCCGCGCTTTGAAAACGCCTTCAAGTACGCCAAAGAAGCGCAGGACGCAGGCATCGCCGGCAATATCAAGCAGTGGAGCAACGAATGGGCGGCTGGCTTCCAGCATGACCAGATCGCCACGCAAGCCATGGGCGCATGGCTCAACGGCCATCTGGCGCACTGGCTGGCGCCGGATCAAGGCGGCAAATGGCGTTCGTGCAACCTGCCCGCCGGCGCTTTTGCCTCGTGGGGCGGTTCTTTCTACGCGATTCCGGCCAAGTCCACGCACAAGGCTGAGGCTTATGAGTTCGTGAAATTCCTGGCCGCCAACCGCGAGCAACAAATTGCTGCGTTCAAGACGCTGGATGCCTTCCCGTCGCTGAAAGCCGCGCAGGATGACCCGAGCATGTCCGAACCGCTGCCGTACCTGGGTGGCCAGAAAGCGCGCGAAATGTGGCGTGATGCCGCCAAGCATGTGCCGGAAATCCCGATCAACAAGAACGACGGCGTAGCTGAAGACATCATCAACGACCAGCTGGATCAGGTGGTGCACCAGGGCAAAGACATCAAAGCCGCCCTGGCTGATGCGCAGGCTGACGTTGAACGCCGCGCCCGTCGTTAAGCCGGGCAGGGCGTTAGTCTGAGCCCATGTTGGTTAAAGCATTGCGGGCGTTTTTGCCTGATGCAGGTAGCGGGCGGCAAGACCGCGGATCGTTACAAAGAAGATGAGCTGCCACTCGTCATCGGCGTAAAGATGCTGCGGACACCGTCGCCCACTGCCAGATCATGAGCCGACTCGAGGGCCGGCGTGTTCCCCGGCCGATTTTTTTTACGGAACACCGGAGTTTTTTTTGCATGGAATCCGTGTTGTCCCCTGCCGCAAGCAATACTGCCCCGCGGCGACGCAAACGTTTTCAGTCGTGGAAATGGGCGCCGTATATTTTTTTATCAGCCGTTTCTGATCATCTTTGCCGTATTCGGCGCGTTTCCTTTGATTTTTTTCGGCCACGCTGTCTTTTGCCAGTGGGACCCCGCCGCCGGCTTTGGCGCAATCAAATGGATCCAGCTCGACAATTACAAGTTTGTGCTGACCGACCGCTGGTTCTGGAAGAGCTCGGTAACACGGTTTATATCGCGCTGGCCTCGGGCCTGCCGCAGCATCTGGTGGCGATTCCGTTTGCCGCCTTCCTTAGCACCTTGCTGCGTGGACGTAACCTGGTGCTGGGCGCGTACTTTCTGCCGTTTATTACTTCGAGCGTGGCGATTTCGCTGATTTTCAGCTCGTTGTTCTCCAAGGATTTCGGCGCCATCAACGCCATCCTGATGAGCCTGCACGACCATCTGCCGCTGATAGGCCAATTGCTGCCCGACCACAAAGTGGACTGGCTGCAGAACACTGAAATGGTCAAGCCGACGGTCAGCTTTGTGGTGTTCTGGCGCTATGTGGCTGGAATACCGTGCTGTACCTGGCCGCCATGCAGACCATCCCGGAAGACCTGTACGAAGCGGCCACGCTGGATGGCGCCAGCATTACGCGCCAGTTCTGGCATATCACGCTGCCCATGATCCGCCCGATGATGTTCTTTGCCGTATCGCTGACGCTGATCAACAACCTGCAGTTGTTTGAAGAGCCGTTCATTCTGCTAGGCGACAACGGCGGCACCGGCCAGGCGGCCATGACCACGGCCATGTATATGTACCGCACCGCGTTCTATTTCAGCGACTTTGGTACGGCATGTGCGATTTCGTGGGTGATGTTCGTGATTATCGCGGTGCTGTCGTACGGCAATAACCGTTTGTTCAAACTGGCTGGCGGGGAGGATTGAGCATGGCCGTCACCAAGAAAAAACACCACCGGCAAAAGCATCGCTGGGTGATCGTGTTTCTGGGCGCGGTGCTGATGCTGGCGCCGTTCTACTTCACCTTTGTGCTGGCCACGCAACCGCGTGAGGCGATTTATCACATCCCGCCACCGATGTGGTTTGGCGAGGCACTGGCGCACAACATCACCGCCATCAACGCGCTGATCCCGTTCTGGCATAACCTGGGCATGAGCTTTTACGTGGCCGCGATGACCACGGTACTGGCGCTGTTCTTTTGCTCGATGGCGGGCTATGCCTTTGCGATGTATGAATTTCGCTTCAAGAAATTCTTCTTCGCCATCGTGCTGGGCAGCATGCTGTTGCCGCCGTTCCTCGGCTTGATCCCGACCTTTATGTTGATGAACGCCTTGGGTTGGCTGGATCAACCGCGGGCCTTGTATCTACCCGCTGCAGCTGGGGCGTTTGGCATCTTTTTGATGCGCCAGTACATCGGCTCGGCCGTGCCCAAAGAACTGATGGAAGCGGCGCGCATCGATGGATGCGGGGAATTCCGTATCTACTGGAATGTGGTGCTGCCGCTGATCGGGCCTGCTTTGGGCACGCTGGGTCTGGTTACCTTTATTACCAGCTGGAACAGCTTTCTGCAGCCGTTGGTGATTATGCATACCCCCGAGAACTTTACCTTGCCGGTGGCGCTGCGCAGCGTGCAGAGCACCACCAATACAGACTGGGGCGCGGTGATGGCGGGGTCGGCGATTGCGGTACTGCCGCTGCTGATTCTGTTTGTACTGTTCTCGCGCCGTCTGATTGCCGGCCTGACCGCAGGGGCCGTCAAAGGCTAAGTCACTTTATTCCTTGAACCCAACAACGTAAGCCGCAGCCGGCTGTGTCTATACACAGCCGGGCAGGGCGGGCTACGTCCGCGATTTGACCAATCGCAGCGAATTTTTTTAACACGAGTCTGGCTGACCGGTTCACGTTGGCAGGCGTACCGGCGCGGTCTTTCAAACCACCGTCGCTCTACATTTGAAACTGGAGTTACTCATGTCTTCCCTCGTTTTTTCCGCGTGATTTTGTCTGGGGCGTTGCCACCAGCTCTTTCCAGATTGAAGGCGCTACCACCGAAGGCGGCCGCGGCGCGTCGATCTGGGATACGTTTTGCGCTACCCCGGGCAAAATCATCGACGGCACGGACGGCACCGTGGTGTGCGACCACTACCATCGCTACAAAGAAGACGTGGCGATCATGGCCGACCTGGGCCTGGACGCCTATCGCTTCTCGATTGCCTGGCCGCGCGTGCAGCCCGCTGGCTCCGGCGCCTGGAATGAAGAAGGCTTCAAGTTTTACGAAAACCTGCTGGACGAGCTGGACGCCAAAGGCCTGAAGGCCCACGTCACGCTGTACCACTGGGATCTGCCGCAAGCGCTGCAGGATGTGGCGGCTGGGGCAACCGTGAAACCGCTTACCGCTTTGCCGAATACGCCGCCGAAGTGGGCCGCCGCTTTGGCAACCGCGTGGCCAGCATTGCTACCCACAACGAACCGTGGTGCACCGCCTATCTGGCAATTTTCATGGTCGCTTTGCCCCCGGCTTTACCGATATCGCGCTGGCCAACCAGGTGTCGCACCATCTGCTGCTCTCCCATGGTCTGGGTATCAAAGCGCTGCGCGAGCTCGGCATCTCGGCTCAACTGGGTATCGTACTGAACCAGTCCGACGCCGATCCGGCCACCGACAGCGCGGCGGACAAGCGCCAGGCGCAGCTGGAATATGAAAACTTTACCGGCTGGTTTATGGACCCGATCTTTAAGGGCCACTACCCGCCGCTGGCGCTGGAAGTGTATGGCGACGCCGCGCCCAAAGTTGAGCCGGGCGACTTTGACATCATCGGCCAGAAAATCGACTTCCTCGGCGTTAACTACTACTTCCGCGCCTGGTGCAGCACGCAAAACCCGCCGATCGAGCCGCCGCGCGCGCTGGGCATTACCGATATGGGCTGGGAAATCTATCCGAAGGGCCTGACTGATCTGCTGGTGCGCATCAACCGCGAATACCCGAACCTGCCCCCGATCCTGATCACCGAAAACGGCATGGCCAACCCGGATCGCGTGGAAGACGGCGCGGTGCATGACCCGCAACGCAGCCAGTTTCTGCAACAACACTTGTCCGCGCTGAAAGACGCGATGGACCAGGGCGTGGATGTGCGCGGCTACTTTGAATGGAGCCTGCTGGATAACTTTGAATGGGATTCCGGCTTGTCCAAACGTTTTGGCATCGTGCACGTCGATTACGACACGCAAAAAAACGTACGCTGAAAGACAGCGCGCACTGGTATCGCGAATTTGTCAGCCAACAAAAGCGGGGCAACCATGGCTAGTCTGTCGCTACGCAATATCAAAAAAGGCGTATGGCAATAACGCGCCGGTAATCGAAGGGCTGAACCTGGAAGTGGGCAAGGGCGAGTTCGTGGTGTTTGTCGGGCCGTCCGGCTGCGGCAAATCCACGCTGCTGCGCATGATTGCCGGCCTGGAAGACATCACCGGCGGTGACTTGCTGATCGAAGGCGAACGCGCCAACGAACTGCATCCGTCCGAGCGCGGCATTGCCATGGTGTTCCAGAGCTATGCGCTGTACCCGCATATGACCGTGGGCGAGAACATGGGCTTTGCGCTGCGTCTGTCCGGCATGGACAAGCGCGCCATTCAGGATGCCGTGGGGCGCGCGGCCGAAGTGCTGCGGATTACGCATTTGCTGGACCGCAAACCGGCCGCCTTGTCGGGTGGGCAACGCCAGCGTGTGGCCATTGGTCGCGCCATCGTGCGTCAGCCCAAGGTGTTTTTTTTGTTTGACGAACCACTGTCGAACCTGGATGCCTCGCTGCGCGTGCAAATGCGCATCGAACTGGCGCGGCTGCATCGCGAACTGGGCACCACCATGGTGTATGTGACGCACGATCAGTCGAAGCCATGACCTTGGGCGACCGCATCGCCGTGTTCAATTCGGGCAAGCTCGAGCAAGTCGGGCCGCCGATCCAGCTATACCGCGAGCCAGCAGCACCTTTGTGGCCGGTTTCCTTGGTTCGCCCAAGATGAACTTCCTCGACGTGGAAACTGCGGGCGCGGTGGCGGGCAATCTGCAACTGAAGTTAAACGGCAACCAGTCGCTCGACTTCGGCCGTACGCCCGTCGGCACGCTGCCCGCGCAACTGACGCTCGGCATTCGCCCGGAACATGTGCGCGTAGTGCCTGCTGCAGCTGGCTTGCAAGCGCGCGTAGACATGGTGGAAAACCTCGGCGATACCCAGCTGGTGCACACCGCGCTGGCTGGCAGCGAGGCTTCGTTCTCGATCCGCATGGCCCCCGACGCGGTCAGCCCGCGCGTGGGTGATGTGGTGGGCATCCATATCGATAGTGCCAACGCACTGCTGTTCGACCGCAGCGGTCGGGCGCTGGAACTGGCACGCGCTGTGGATTGAACTAAGCTGAAATTCTCCTGGTTTGCTGGTTGCGGCAGCGATCTGCAAGCACGTTCGGCCCCACGGTTACGCCGTGGGGCTTTTTTTTATGTAGCTGTTGGGCGACTGCAGCACGGTCATCTTGCAGTCCGGCGCTACTCGCAATGCTCATGGGCATTAAGCCCACTCCGCTTGCTGCGTTGCGGCGGCCAGCAACCTGACCGTGCTGCAGCCGCCCCGATGCGTTGCCAGGGTGGGTGAGGTTGCGTGGCAAAAAAAACGGCGCCTGTTGTCAGGCGCCGTTGGGCCGGGTGTGGCTGCTCAGACCGTGACGTAGGTGAATACGCTGCGTGGCGCGACGGTGAAGGTGATGACGTTTCCGCTGCGGTGCGAGGCCGCCGGGAAGCTCGTTGTGGTCATCTGATAAGCCGTCTGGTTGGCGAGTGAATTGTCCGTGCATGAGTCGAGATGCGCGGTTTCGTTAAACGTGAGCGTCGAGGTTGCTGCTGCCCAGGTGAAATAGAACGTCACCGGGATGGAATCACGGTTGACGCCCATGATGGCGGTCTTGCCTGCACCATCGGTGGTGGAGCAATGGCGCATCTGGTATCCGCCGCCGTAGCTATAGGGCGAGGCTGTGTTTTGATTGTTTTTGGGGTTTTGCGAGGCGTAGGTCGTGGTGACATCCGCCAACAGGCCCTTGCGCAAGGCCTTCAGGGCTTCGTAAGTGGCCGAGGTGTATATCGTGTTGTTAGTCGCGTCAGGGTGGAACACGGTCCATGGCGCCACTTCGATGGCCTGGTAGCATGATCCGGCAAACATCGGCGAGGTCATGGTCATGATGGTGTAGTCCGCAGTAGAGGTTGCCGCCAGGCCGCCGCTGTCGTCGACCGCATTGCAGCTACCGCCTTGCGTAATGCAGGTGTCGTACCGGGCATGCTCCGTCACCACAACGGGTAGCGTGCCCCATGCCGAATACTGGTTCTTGGTCGCAAACGTCGCGACGTCCTGGATATAGAAGCCGTAGTCGTAATAGACATGGATCGCGATGCCATCCGGGACCGTAGTCATGTTGGGCGCCACGCTGCTGATCCAGGTGGGGTTGGTACTGTAGCTGGTCTGGCCATGGATCAGGATCTTGCGGCCCACGTATTTGGCGCGAATCGCCTTGATGACCGTATCGCAACAGCTTGCATATTGGGCACCGGTCCAGAGCGGTGTCGTGGTACCAGGAATCGTGGGCAAGTCCAGCTCATTGCCAAGTTCGTAATACGAAATCAGGTTGCTGTAGTGCGCTTCCAGATAATCGACCAACTGCATGATGTCGGCGGCAGCGGCGGCATCCTGATCTGCCTGCGTTGCGCCTGGCCACTTCTGATTAACCACCCACCCTGTCTGTGCCTGGTTCTGGTAAGCAGGTTGCATCAGATTCAGCGTGTAGACGACTTTGCCGCCTGCTGCGCTAACAAAGCTGAAAAAAACTCGTCGATGCCCATATTGACGGCTGATACAGCATGGGAAGACGTTGGCGCGAATTGGTAATACTGGAGCGCGCGGCTGCTGCTGGCCAGCGCCTGGCGCCAGTTGAAATAGTTGGATGGCGTGCCGCGGGATAGCGATATAAGGCGCCGGGAAAATCGGCGCCCAGCTTGATCGCCATCTGATCGCGCTGAGCCGCGCTGAAGGCGCCGCTGCCTTCAAAACTGGCCCAACACACGTTAAAGCCGAACAGTTCTGGCGTGGCGTTCGTGCGTAGAGGCGTATTCGCGGTCAGCATCGCGGATGGCCACGCTGTAGGGGTTGTGCCTTCGTCGATCACGGTGCCCGTCAATGGGGCGGTGCAGCTTGAGGTCGCAATGGCAAGTTCAGGAAAAGCAAGTGTAAATCCCAATGCTGGGACGGTTTTTTTAATAAATCACGACGACCGATCATGGTGGCAAGTCCTTTAGTTTATCCCGGAGCGCAGGGGCAACGCCCCCACGCGTTCAGTATTGGATAAACTATTAAAAAACTTTGTACCGGCTGTCATTTTTTTTCAATTAAATGTCAGCAAAAAAACTTGATCTCGAAGATATCTGCTTACGCAAATACTTACTGAAATTTCTGGCTCGACATGGCGGTGAGGTGGATTTAAGTGGAGGCTCAGAGACAAGACGAGGCGCGGCTGGAGGGCGTGCGCGTTATTCCACCCGCACAATCCGCCCTTGCGGTTGCGCCCAACCAGCGGGTTTACCAGCATCGGCGGCGGCCTTCAGATAATCCGCCAACGCGTCGCTATCTAGCACGCCGGGGGCGAGGCGGTTGGTGCCTTCTTTGAGTACCACAAAGCCATCGCCACCTTCGGCGAGGAAGTTATTGACCGCGATGCGATAAGCGCCGTCGGGCCGCACCGGTTTGCCGTCAAATTTCATATCCAGCACACGATGGCCGACCGGTGCGCTGGCTTTCCAGCGGTAGCTGAAGCCGTTGGAGACTTGCAGAACAAACTGCGCGTTGGTGTGGCGCAGCCATTGTTGTTCCAGCAGGGTCTTCAGTTGCGCGCCGCTTAGCGTCATCACTTGCAAGGTGTTGTTGAACGGCTGGCTGGCGGTGACATCGCCCCAGCTCACTGCGTTGTCGATGGCGGGGATGTGGTCGGGCAGCGGGGCGCGCAGGCCGCCGCGGTTGGTGATGGCGATTTGCGCGCCATAGATGCGGGTGGCGGCCAGTTGGGCATCGGCGACCACATCGCCCAGCGTGGATTCACCCGAGCCTTTGTCGTTGCCGCCCGGGGTTTCCAGCGTCAGTTGCGGTACGGCCAGTTGTGCCACCGGTTGTTTGATCACCGGCTCGGTAATTTCACGCGCGCGGTCGAGGATTTTTTTTGCATGGCCGGGTCAGGTGCCAGGGTCGTGGCATCGACCACCAGGTTGGTGGCTTTAACGCCGACCACGCTGGCGCTGGCTTTATCGACTGACAGCGTCAAGCGCGTGGCCAGATGGCCATAGGCGTCGGCCTGGGTGACCAGCGTGTTATTCACGCGGCAGTTGTAGCCTGGTGCGTGTGGCCACTCAGCACGGCGACCACGGCGGGGTCGAGGCGGCGGGTGATGCCGACAATATCGCCGCGCAAGGTGCTGCAATCTGCCACGGCAAAGCTGTCGGGCGTGTCGCCGCCCTGGTGGATCAGCGCAACCACGCTATTGACGCCCTGGCCTTTAAGGCGGGTGACGATGCGGTTGATTGAGTCGGCTTCGTCTTCAAAGCGCAAGCGACCACGCCGGAGGGCACCACCACGCGCGGGGTGTCTTCCAGCACGGCGGCCACAAAGCCGATTTTTACGCCGTGAAATTCGCGGATTTCATAGGCGGGCAGCAGCGGCTTGTCAGTGCGGTCTTCAATAACGTTGGCAGCCAGCCAGGTGTATTTGGCGCGGGTACTTACGTGCAAATTTGCAGGCCTTTTGCGGACGATTGGAGCCGCAGCCGCCGCGCTGCATGCGTTGTAATTCATCCTTGCCTGATCGAATTCGTGATTACCCACGCTGCTGAACGCCATGCCCATGCCGTTCATGGCATCGACCGTGGCTCATCGCGCCACAGGCTGACAACAGCGGCTGGCGCCGATCAGATCGCCCACGCCGACAAACACAAAGTCAGCGTTGCGGGCGCGTTCTTGCGCCACCAGCGTGCCCAGCGCCGGAATGCCGCCCGCCATGATGGTGCGGGTCTGGCCGGGATGATCGGGGTCAGGAATCTTGAAAGGGGTGGGTTCCAGATGCCCATGCAGATCATTGATGGCCAGTACTTCGACCTCAAACGGCGGCGTGCTGGATTTGGGTTTGCTGTCACCAAACGGGTTGAGCGAACTCATCGACGGCAACGACACGCTCGGCATCGATGGCATATGCATCGAGCTGCAGCCAGACATCAGGGCTAACAGCGCCGACGTGGTGGCGTAGTAAGCAAAGCGGCGTTGCAATTGCATAAAGCGAATGATCCGGAAAGGGGCGGGCCTAAGTTAGCTGTCAGCAGTGTACTTGTGCAAGATTTCTGCGGTACTTCTACGTACAGCGTTGTATTCAAATCAGCAGCCCTTCATGCTGCAGGGCGGCACGCTTACAACAGCGGCCGGTTGTCGCTTGCAGCGCGCCGTTGGTTTGCCGGTAGAATACAGCGCCCCCTTTGTCTGTTATGGAAAACCCCTATGCCATCTGCTTCAGCAGTATCAGCAGTGCGCGCCAATCCAGTAGCCGCTTTGCTGGACAGCGCAGAAGACGTTTTCGCCACGCGCGGCCTGGAAGGCGCCACCACCGGCCTGATCGCCGAACGTGCTGGCGTGCCCAAAGCCACGCTGCATTACCATTTCCGGACCAAAGAAGTGCTGTACAAACACGTGCTGCAAGATGTGTTCCAGGAATGGCTGCAAGCGTCGGACAGTTTTAATGAGACGGACGATCCGGCCGAAGCCATTGCCGGTTATGTGCGGACCAAGATGGAACTGGCACGGCGGCGCCCCAAAGGTTCCAAGATCTGGGCCCTCGAAATGATCGCGGGTGCACCGCATTTGCGCGAAATGATGTTGCAAGAAGTCAAACCGTGGTTTCAGGCGCGCGTAGCCCGTATCGAGCAATGGGTGGCGGCCGGTCGTATTGCCCCGGTGCATGGCGAGACCCTGATGTTCATGATCTGGGCGACCACGCAGCATTACGCGGACTTTGAAACCCAGATCCGCATGGTGACCGACACCTCGCGTCTGACCAAAGCGTGGTTTGAACGCGCTACCGAAGAAGTGACTGCATTGGTGTTGCGCAGCGTGGGCCTGGAAGCCGCCGCTGTCTCTGACGCCGCCTGACGCGCCGCCCCGAGGTCACCCCTCAGCGCGAGCCGCGGTAGCGGGTTGGTTGATCCTGACCTGCCATCGCAGTCCCCCAATCTGCCGGTTGATCGCCGCCAGAGGCTGGTATCAGCGCCACATGCTAGGCCGATGCGTGCAAGTTGCTGCCGCCCGCCGCCAATGCCACTGCCAGATGTGGATCAATAATCTGGTAACGCCCGGTACTGTCCTGGGCCAGCACGCGGTTACGGATCAGCTTTTTCAGGCTGCTCTGAATTTGCGAAGTCGAAACTTGCGCCACGCCGGTTTGCGCGGCCAGCAGGGTGCGCATTTCGCCGCTGTAAAACCCGGTTTGCCCCTGCGCTACCTGCGCCAGCAACAGCCGATCCAGTCGGCTCATTTCGTCCCACGACAACACCGAAACGCGATGCCGTTGCAGCCGCGCCAATTGCGTTTGCAAGGCCTCCGCCGGTGAGCGTTCCGGATTGAGCACCAGTCTTCGACCAGCGCGCGAAAGTAATACGGAATGCGCTGCAAACGCTGGAATGCATCCAGCAGAATGCCCTCATCGGCCTGGCCCCAGGTAATGCCTTGATACGGGCTGCCCAGCTTGCCGAACAACGAGTCGTTTTGCCGTTTGCTCTGCGTCAGCTGTTGATATTGCTGGGCCAGATGCAGCACAAACCCGTCGCCGATATCCGGCAAGGCCAGAATGGTGCTGTGTTGTTGTAGCAGCGCGGGCAGACCTTGTTGGCCGCTTTGCGTGGTTGCGCTCATGATCAGCCGCGCCTGGCCGCTGGTGCTGGCAAATGCAGACAGGATTTCGCGCAGCAGGGCCTCGCCTTGTGGCAGCTGCAGCACCCGGTCCACGTCATCCAGCAACAACAGCGAGCGTTTTTTTTTCGCCCCGCAATTGCGCCAGTTCGCCCACCAGCCGTGCGGCCAGCCCCTGGCGTGCAGTGCTGCGCTGTCCGCTAAGGCGGGCGAATTGCTGCATCAACCATTTCTCGCCGGCGGCAAAGTCCGAAATTGCTTCTTCCAGCCGGCGCTGCAGCACGCGCGGCGAGACCGATGCGCAGCTGAAATAGCGCACGCGCCAGCCGCTGTTTTCGGCCTGCGGCAGCACGTCTTGCTGCATGAATTCGGATTTGCCCATCTGGCGCGGGGCGATCACCGTAACGGCTTGCGACAGCCCGGCCTGCAAGGCGGCAAGGGGGATTTGGGCGAGATCGCTGCGGGCAAAATGCCAACTGATGGCGGCAGGCATTCAAATTTCTCGTTTATGCATGAGTGCATAATTATGCACCGAAAGAATACTAGATATAAGTCCGCATAAGCGCGGGCAGGCAAACGCGGCGCGCTACATTTTTATAAAAATAGCTGCATTAAATCAGTCAGATAAAAAAATATCCAGTATGTATCTGCCCGCTGCCGAAAAAAAATTTTATGCCAGCGGCTGAATTTTCTTTGCCTTATGGGTAATTTTCCAATTTATGCGTTTTCGAGCGGCGAGGAACATGCATCCACGCCATCCACCGCAAGGAAACGCAATGCTTACCGAAATTATGCCCGCCGACAGCATCCGCTTTGCCGAAGGCTTTACCGACTGGCGTGAAGCGGTGCGCGTCTCGTGCCAGCCATTGCTGGAACGCGGCGCCATCGAAGCGACTTATATCGACGCGATTATCGAAAACGTCGAAAAAAAATCGGCCCGTATATCGTGATCTCACCCGATGTGGCCATTCCGCATGCCCGACCTGAGGCGGGCGCACGTGCATCGCAATGGCACTACTTAAGACCACCACGCCGGTGCAGTTCAGCGCCGACCCCGATCACCATGCCCGCTTGCTGTTTGCCTTTTCCGCCACCGACAACCACAGCCACCAACGTGCTTTGCGCCAGCTGGCGCGCTTGATCATGGACGAGGCGCGCTTTGCCCAATTGCAAGCCGCAACCAGCGCCGCCGCCATTCTTGAACTGATCGCCTCACAACCCGAATAAAAAACCCCAAGGAATACCGCAATGAAAATCCTGATCGTATGTGGCAATGGTCTTGGCAGCAGCCTGATGCTGGAAATGGCCGTCAAAGACGTGCTGAAAGAACTGAAGAGCGATGCGCAAGTAGGGCACGCCGATCTGTTTACCGCCAAGGCGGAAACGGCTGATCTGTTTCTGGGCGCCAAAGAAATCATCGACAACCTGAACGACGGCAGCCGCAAGGTGGCCTCGGTTAAAAAACATCATGGACAAGGTTGAGATCAAAGCGGTGCTGGCGCCTTTCCTGAGCTAATTCGTCCGTCGTACGGCTGCTGCAAGGCGGCCCGGCCTGGCCGGTGCCGCCACCTCAAGCTTTATCGGAGTCAGACCATAATGATCAAATTCATCCTCGATATTCTTTCTGATCCAGCCATCCTGATCGGGATCTTTGCGCTGCTGGGTTTGTTGCTGCAACGGGCCAAGGTGTCCGATGTGGTGGCGGGCACCATCAAGACCATACTGGGCTTTGTGATTCTGGCGCCGGCGCACAGATTCTGGTTGGCTCGCTTGATATCTTCCGCCAGATCTTTGACCACGCCTTTGGCCTTAAAGGCACCATCCCCAATAACGAAGCCATCGTGGCGCTGTCGATGAAGCAATTCGGCTCGCAAACCGCCTATGTGATGATCCTGGGCATGCTGGTCAACCTGCTGCTGGCGCGCTTTACGCCGCTCAAATACATTTTTCTGACTGGCCATCACACTTTGTTCATGGCGTGCTTGCTGGTGGCGGTCATGAGCGCCGGGGGCATGACCGGGCTGCCGCTGGTGTTGGTAGGCGGCGCCATGCTGGGCGCGCTGATGGTGATCATGCCGGCGTTGACGCAGCCATTTACCCGCAAGGTCACCGGTAGCGACAGCTTTGCGCTGGGCCATTTTGGTTCGTTTGGCTATATCGCCGCCGCGCTGGTGGGCAAGGTCATCGGCAAAAAAAGGCCGCAGCACCGAAGACATCAAAGTGCCGGAATCGCTGCGCTTTTTTGCGTGATACCTCGATCTCGATGGCGCTGACCATGGGCATCCTGTTTATCGTGGTATCGCTGGTGGCGGGGCCGACCTTTATCGAAGCCAATCTGTCGGCCGGCGTTAACTTCCTGGTGTTCTCGATCAAACAAGCGCTGGTGTTCTCGGCCGGTGTCTACATCATTCTGGCGGGCGTGCGTTTGCTGATTGCTGAAATCGTGCCCGCCTTCAAAGGCATCTCGGACAAACTCATCCCCAACGCCAAACCAGCGCTGGATTGCCCGGCCGTGTTTCCGTTTGCACCTAACGCCGTGGTGATCGGCTTTATGTCGAGCTTTGTCGGGGGCCTGGTGGCAATGTTTATTACCCCGGCGTTTGGCCTGGCGGTGATTGTGCCAGGGTTGATTCCGCACTTCTTTACCGGCGCCACGGCAGGCGTCTATGGCAATGCCACCGGTGGCCTGCGTGGCGCGGTGCTGGGCGCCTTTGTTAACGGCATCCTGATCAGCTTCTTGCCTGCCGTGTTGCTCACTTGCCTGGGTGCCATCGGCTTTGCCGGTACTACCTTTGGCGATACCGATTTCAGTGTGGTGGGCATCTTGATGTCTTTTGTGATGCGCGCGCACTGATCACTGCGCAATCCGTAGTAGCCTTCAGAGCCGGCCTTGTGCCGGCTTTTTTTTTGCCCGCTGTCTGGCGCGCCCAGGCGGGGACGGCGTCGGGCCGCCGCGCGGGGCTACAGCGCTGACTCACGTCGTCTTACTCCCGAATCGCTGGCGCGCCGATAATTTGCGCGCCACGGCGGCACTAGCATGGTCAGCGTCCAACACTGTCCGTCTATGCAACCGGAGGCCATCATGGCACAGCTCCCTCAAGCCGCACCCGAACCCCGCAGCGGCCCTGCCGCGCGTGTATTGGCCGTGCGCAAAGACGCCGCCACCAGTTTGTTGCTGGAAGACCATCTCAAGATCAAGAAGCTGTTCAAGCAGTTTGGCCAGGCCCGTTCGGCGGGCAGCACGGCACTCAAAAAAGCAACTGGTGCAGCAGGTGTGTGCCGAGTTGCGCATCCACACCCGGATTGAAGAAGAGATGTTTTACCCGGCCGTGCGCCGCGCTTCGGGTGATCCCGACATGGTGTATGAAGCCGTAGTCGAGCATGCCAGCGCATCGGCCTTGATCCACCAGCTGGAAAACATGCCTGCCGATGACCCGATGTTCGACGCGCGAGTCAGCGTACTGAGCGAATACGTGTTGCATCACATCAAGCAAGAAGAAGCCGAGATGTTTCCGGCGGCGCGCAAAGCGCTGGCTGGCGAGCTGGATGGCCTGGGCCAGCAAATGGCCGCGCGCAAAACCGAGCTGATGCAAGAAGCAGGGATCGCGCTTGAACCGCATGTACATCCGCGCACGCATTAACCCGCATTCATTCCAGTAAAACCCCGCTTTAAATCAACCAAGGAGTTCGAGATGACTGCAGCCGCAACTTTGCAAGGCGTCAAAGTGGCCATATTGGTGCCGATCTGTTTGAACAAGCCGAACTGGCCGAACCACGCAAGGCGCTGGAAGCCGCCGGCGCCCAAACGGTGGTGGTCTCGCCCAAAAGCGGCGAAGTGCACGGGCTTAACCATGTGGAACCCGGTGATACCTTCAAGGTGGATCTGAGTTTGTCTGACGCCAACGCGGCCGATTTTGACGCGCTGCTGTTGCCCGGTGGCGTGGTGAACGCCGATGCGCTGCGCACCGATCCCAAGGCTCAGGAATTTGCCCGACAGATTGATCGTAATGGCAAGCCGATTGCGGTCATCTGCCATGGCGGCTGGTTGCTGGTTTCGGCTGGCCTGGCCTCCGGGCATACGCTAACCAGCTGGCCGTCCTTGCAAGACGACATCAAGAACGCAGGCGGCACCTGGGTGGATCGCGAAGTGGTGGAAGACGGCAACTGGATTAGCAGCCGCAAACCGGACGACATCCCGGCATTCAACCGCGTGTTGCTGGAACGGCTGGCGCGTCTGCATTAAGCAAGCGGGCAGGTGACGCATCCCGTTGACCTGCCACCGCGCATAGGGTGGGTCAAGACCCACCACCCAAAGTGGCATGCCAGGCTCGCAATGTTTGATTGATGGCTTTGGCGGGTGGGTCTTGACCATCCTATGCGGTTTCCGCGCTTTATACGCCCGCTTCGCTGATCCAGCGCGCCAGCGAGCCGTCTTTCTTCAGCGCTTCCAGCCCCTGGTTAAACGCATTCACCAGTTCGTCGTGGTTTCTGGCGTTGCGCGAGAACGCCACATACAGCGGCATGACCGAGACGGCGGGCTCCATCCACACCAGCTGGTTTTTTAAGCTGCGGCAGGCTGTTGTTGAGCAAACCCTGCGCCACGCCTTTTTTTCGATCAGCACAAACTGCACGCGTTTGCCCGCCAGCTTGCGCAGATTGGTTTCGTCGTCGCTGGCTTCTTCGGTATGTAACCGCGCTTCTTCAAACGCTGGCGGATTGGCATAGCCGCGTACGGTGCCAATGCTGTAGCCACGCAGCTCGCTTAGCGTGGCAAACGTCACCGGATTATCGATGCGCTTGAAAAAGCCGATTTTGGTGCTGGTCAACGGGTTGGAATACTGCAGCGTGCTGGCGCGTTCGGCGGCAAACCATACCCCCGCAATGCCATCGACCGTGCCTGCCTTGGTCAAATCCAGCGCGCGTGCCCACGGCAGAAAGGTGGTTTTGACTTCGTAGCCGCTGCGGTTCATGGCGGCGGTGGCAATGCGGATCACCAGGCCCTGGCCTGGCGCGCGTTCGCTCATATAAGGCGGATATTCAGTGGTCACAAGCTGTATGCTGCGGCTGGCCGTGGCGCTGGCAGTGGCTGCATGGTGCAGGGCGTGACAGCGCCCAGCACGGCAAGCAGCACCGCTGCCGCGCGCGGCCACGGCTTGGCGTGCGGGTTAAAAGGCCAGTAGAAACGGGCTTGCGCATCGGTCTTCTCCCTGTTGCACGGCGTGACCGTATTGTCCGGCTTAATCATATGGCATAAAAAACCGGTTGCGCGCAATTCAGGTGGCGGGTGTGGCGCCTGCGCCAAAGCGCCGTCTGCAGTCCGACCGGCGCGGGCAATCCGCGATGCATAAATTGCCTTAACGCGGGATAATCGCGGCTGCCCCCGCGCTTTAAGGACTATGAATGGCTATCACGATCAAGACGCCCGAGCAGATTGCCGCCATGCGCGTCGCCGGCCAGATGGCGGCCGAAGTGCTCGAGATGATCTCGGAATACGTGCAACCGGGAGTGTCGACTGAAGAACTCGACCGCCGTTGTTTTGAATACATCACCAAAACCCAGAAAGCCACGCCCGCCAATGTGGGCTACCACGGCTTTCCTAAAACCCTGTGCACCTCGATCAATAGCGTGGTTTGCCATGGCATACCCAGCCCGCGTGAAATCTTGCGCGATGGCGATATTGTTAATATCGACGTCACCGTCATCAAGAATGGCTGGCATGGCGATACCAGCCGCATGTTCTACGCCGGTACGCCGTCGCCCGAGGCGCAGCGTCTGAGCGACGTCACCTTTGAAGCGATGATGGCGGGTATCAACGCCGTCAAAGCGGGCGCCACGCTCGGTGATGTCGGTTATGCCATCCAGACCCTGGCCGAAGCTGCGGGCTATTCGGTGGTGCGGGATTATTGCGGGCACGGCATCGGCCGCGTGTATCACGAAGAACCGCAGGTGCTGCATTACGGCCGTCCCGGCGCCGGTTTGCGCTTGCGCGCCGGCATGACGTTTACGGTCGAGCCGATGATCAACGCCGGCGGTGCCAGCGTGCGCGGCTTGCCGGATGGCTGGACCGTGGTGACGCGCGACGGCTCGCTGAGCGCGCAATGGGAACACATGATTGCCGTCACTGAAGACGGCTTTGAAATTTTGACCCCCTGGCCGTCCGCGGCCTGATATCGAGTATCAAGTTGAACGCTAAAACCGCATTTTCCTCGTTGCCGCTCGACGCGGCCCAGCTCTCCAATCTGGAAAGCCTGGAATACCACGAGATGACGCCGATCCAGGCCAAAGCCCTGCCGCTGATCCTGGAGCGCAAGGATGTGATCGCGCAGGCCAAAACCGGTAGCGGCAAGACCGCCGCGTTTGGCCTGGGCATTTTGCATAATCTGAACCCGAAGCTGTTTGCCATCCAGGCCATGGTGCTGTGCCCGACGCGCGAACTGGCCGATCAGGTGGCCAAATCGCTGCGCCAGCTGGCGCGGCATATGGACAACATCAAGATCATCACGCTGTGTGGTGGCACGCCGATGGGGCCGCAGATTGGTTCGCTGGAGCATGGCGCACACATTATTGTCGGCACGCCGGGCCGTCTGCATGACCATCTGTACCGCGAAACGCTGGACTTGCGCCGTCTGAATACGCTGGTGCTGGATGAAGCCGATCGCATGATCGATATGGGCTTTTACGATGAAGTGATCAATATCGTGCAGCAGTGCCCGGAACGGCGGCAGACGCTGCTGTTCTCGGCCACCTATACCGAAGACGTGCGCAAGCAAAGCGCGGCGTTTTTTTGCGCAATCCGGTCGAAGTTAAAGTTGAAGCGCAGCACGACAACAGCCGCATCGAACAACGTTTTTTTACGAAGTCGAGCACACCGCACGCAACGCGGCCGCGGCGCAGCTGATCAAGCATTTCCGGCCGGAATCAACGTTGGCCTTCTGCAATACCAAAATTCATTGCCGCGAACTGGCTGAGCAATTACGCGATGCCGGGCTGTCGGCCGAAGCGCTGTATGGCGATATGGAACAGCGCGATCGTGACGAGATTCTGGTGCGCTTTGCCAACCGCAGCATTTCGGTGCTGGTTGCGACCGACGTCGCGGCACGCGGGCTGGATATCGCATCGCTGGATATGGTGCTGAACGTTGATGTGTCGAAAGACAGCGAAATCCACGTGCACCGCATCGGCCGCACCGGTCGCGGCAGCGCGCGGGGCCTGGCGGTTACGCTGGCGGCGCCGAACGAGCAGAAGTGGGTCAAGCTGATCGAGGATTATCAGCACGGTTTGAAGGCGCAATGGTTCAAGCTGAGCGAAGCCACCATCGCCAACGACGGCCCGCTGTTACCGCCGATGTCCACGCTGGTGATTGCCGCTGGCCGCAAAGACAAAATCCGCCCCGGCGATATTCTGGGGGCGCTGACCGGGGATGCGGGCTTCAAGGGCGAGCAGGTGGGCAAGATCAATGTGTTTGATTTTTTCCACCTACGTCGCCGTGGACCGCCGTATCGCGCATCAAGCCGAAACCCGCCTGGCCAATACCAATATCAAAGGCCGTAAATACAAATTGCGGCTGATCTGAGCCGCGCGCCGCGCATAGGGTGGGTCTGGACCCACCAATCAAAGCCGCTGCTCAATGCTGCGGTCGTGGCAGACGGCTTTGGACGGTGGGTCTAGACCCACCCTATGCGGCGCCGCTGGCATCAAGCGGGCAGTCCCGTTTACTTCCGTCCAAGGGCTTACAGATTTGCGCTGCGGGCCAGTGCTTCGTGCAGCGCCAGATTCAGTTTTTTTCTTCGCTGAATGGTTTGGCCAGCACGTTGATGCGGGCTTTCAGCGCGCGCTGCAGTTCTTCGGCGTAGCCGTCATCAGCAGCACGGGCAGATGCGGCCATGCCACTTTGATGGCTTCGGCCAGATCGATGCCGTTGATTTCGCCGGGCATATGAATATCCGACAGCACCACATCCAGCAGCGCATCGCGTTGCAGCGCTTCCAATGCCTCGGCGGCGCTGGCTACGCGGCTGACCACGTGGCCATCGGTATCCAGCATGGCGGCGATGCCGGCGGCGACTTCATCGTTATCTTCCACCAGCAAGATCCGCAGCGGGATCGAACTGCGGGTGGCCTGGGCGCGCAGCTCACTGGCCTTGACCGCTTCGGGCTGGGCGCGCGGCAGATAGAGATTAACGCTGGTGCCGCCGTTGAGCTTGCTTTCCACATTAACCAGGCCGCCAGATTGTTCGCAGAAAGCAAACACTTGCGCCAGGCCCAGGCCGGTGCCCTGGCCTTCCGCCTTGGTGGTAAACAACGGTTCAAACACGCGTTCGCGCACCGATTCCGGCATGCCGGGGCCGTTATCCGCCAGCGTCAGGCGCACAAATTCGCCGGAGCGCCCGGGGCCGCCGGCCGGCAGCACGATGTTTTCGGCCCACACGGTAAACACGCCACCATAAGGCATGGCATCCCGCGCATTGACTGCGATATTGATCAGCGCCACTTGCAGCTCGCTCGGGTCAACTTTAACCGGCCACACGCTGTCGTCCAGCGCAATGCGCAGCTCGACTTTTTTCGCTTAGCGCCGAGCGCAGCAGTTGTTCGGCCAGTTGAATCTGGCGCGGCAACACCACGATTTCGGCCTGCAAGGGAAAGCGGCGGCTAACTGTCAGCAACTGGCGCGTCAGCGATTCGCCCGTTTGCAGTGCGCGTTCGATCGCGTCGATATAGCGGTTTTCTTCGGTCAGATGGCGACGGCGCAGAATTTGCACATTGGCCGACACCACCATCAGCAGATTATTAAAATCGTGCGACACGCTGCCCATCAGCTTGCCGAGGGCTTCCATCTTGCGCGATTCGCGCCAGGCCGCTTCCATGGCGTGGCGCGCGGTGGCCTCGGTCAGCCAGCGTTGCCAGGCATCTTCTTCGCGCGAGAGCTGGCGCAAGGAATAGACAATGACGGCCCACAAGGCGGCGCAGGGCAGGATGAAGATCAGGCTGAAGCCCGCCATCTGCCTTAGCAGGCCACGTATAGATCATGCTCGGGGTAGGCCGAGATCACATAGCCGCCGTGCGCTTCCACGCGGCGATAGGCAAAGAATTTCCATTTGCCATCCAGCGCAGAGCGCGCTTCGAGCGTGCCAGCCTGCGGCGCGTTTTGATAAGCAGTGGCAAATTGCAGCGATGAGTTAAAGCGCATGCCCACGCGATCGCTGTGCGGATAGATGGCCAGCAGGGTGCCGTCGCTGCGGGTCAGGGCGATGGATTGGCCGGGCAGGTCGCCGGCAAGTTCGGCGTAGAACTTCTGAAAATAATCCGGGCTGAGCGAAATCAGCACCATGCCCGCAAAGCGGCCGTCACTTTTGCGCCAGGCCACGCTGTCGTTAAAAATGGGTTTGGGTGTGGCGCGCGCGATCATCACATCCGACAAACGCCCGCCCACGCCGGCGCGGACATCCTGAAAATCCTTGCGGTCGGCAATATTGAGCGGCTTGACCGGATAAACCGGCTGCTGACCAGCACCGTGCCTTGAGAATCGATGACGCCGATGGCAAACACTTGCGGCAGATTGGCCGCCATCGGGGCCAGCCGCGCATGCAGTTCGGCTTCGTCGGCTTTGACTTGCGCCTCGCTGCGATCGCCCAGCACTTCGGTCACGCGGTCGGTCAGGGCGGTGTCGAGATCAAAGACTTTATTGGCTTGTTCGGCGGCAACGCCGGTGGCGCGGACCAGGGTGGCTTTGACTTCAGCCTTGCGGTCTTCCAGCGCGCGGTGCGCCACAAAGATAAACAGCAGCAGCGGCAAGATGACGGCAGCCGCCAGCGTTGCCTTGAGCATGCGCCGCAGCAGTTCAAAATTGCGAGGAGGAAGTGCCCGCAGCGGGGTGATTTCCGCCGAGGAGTCGTGCACGCGCGTCATGCTGCGGGAAGGCCTTTTCAGTTCTTGCGATAGACAGCGTCAGAGGCGCCAATTATGCCGGGTCCGACCGGTCGGTTTCTACCGGCAACGCCTTGTGTACAAAATAAACGTGAGCCAATAAAAAAACCCCGCCGAGGCGGGGTGGGATGCAGCGCAGCGGCCAGTCTGGCTGGCGGGCGCTTAAAAAAATCGTAAGTCGAGCCGGCGTTGCGCGCTTCGACAGATCTTCCAGTTGGCGACGGCGTAAAGTCTTTTGCCGGTTGGCGTTGGAAATCATCTCTTCGGTGGGACCACGACGGCGGGCCGGAGCCGGGCGCGTGGTCATCTGGGCCACTTCTTTTTTCAAGCGTTTCGTCTGCGTTCATTGACATCTACCCCTTCCTGGAAACGTTACGCGGGTTAACAAGGTGTACAGCGGGTTGTTGTTAAGTCTTGCCTGAAACGTAATCACAAACCGCAAGAATACCACCATCTGTACAGAAATTTCTGATATTTCCTTGTAACCCTCGAAAAAAAAGCCAACGCGGCCCAGCCGGGCCGCGTTGCTTGCACTGCAGTAGGGCTTACTGCGCTTTGGCGGTGCGGATTTTGCCCCCTTGCTGGATCGGGTCGGTGTAGCCATCGGTCAGCGTTTTCATAAACGCCACCACATCACGAATCTCGGCATCGGTCATCGGCGGCTTGTCACCGCGTTTGTGGTTGAACGGCGCTTCCATATTGATATTGGCGTCATATTGGCGCGGCAAATCATCGTATTTGATGACCTTGCCGTGACTGTCTTTGGCATACCACTTGCCGGGGTTGGTTTCGCGTTCGTTATAGAAATGCACCACTTTTTTTTCCAGATCATTGAATGCACCGTTATGGAAAAAACACTTTGCGCGTGGCCACGTTGCGTAAAGACGGGGTGCGGAACAAACCGCAGAATTCATTACGCCCTTTAAGATCAGTACGGTCCGGGCCGCATGCGCCCATATCGTAGAACTTGCTGTTCTGGTTGATGGCGAGCTTCATATTGCGTGGCACGCCGATGGCCAGCAATCCGAAATCACTGAAGTTGGGGAAGATGCCTTCGGGCGTCACAGCGCTGATATGGCAGCTGGCGCAATTGCCTTTTTTCTTCGTCGTTGAAGACTTCCAGACCATGCAGTTCTTGCTTGGTCAAGGTGGTCTGGTGGCGCAGGTAGGCGTCATATTTGCTGCTGTAGGGATAAAACTCAGCCGGCGTGTCTTGATAGTTTTCCAGTGCCAGCGTGCTCCACTTGAACAGCTGTTCCGGATTATTGAAAATCTCGTCGCCCAGCATTTTGCGCAGTTGCGCGGCGTAGGGGGCTTTCTGCAATTTAGCGGCCACGTCAGCGGGGGATGCGTTCGCCATCTCATTCACCGCCAGCAGCGGAATTCGCGCCTGCTCGTGCACATTGCGCGCCCGGCCGTCCCAGTTATGCCCGCCGGTGGGGCCGGCATCGACGCTGTCATCGCCATCATCATCAAAGAAGTGTTCAGTAAACGCCGGCACGGTTTGCAGATAACGCAAGGACGGCACCGCGCGCGTGCCTTCCAGCTTGCCGTCGCGGCCGCCAGTTGCACTTGCAGATTATTGGGCGGACCAAATGCGTGGTCCGGGCTGTGACAGGTGGCGCATGCCATCTTGCCCGAGGCCGACAGCGACGGATCAAAGAACATCAGTTTGCCGATGGCGGCCAGGTCTTTGTAGCCGGGCTGATTCTTGATCGGGGCGTAATCAGAACTCTTCCATGCCGGTTCTTTTTTTGCTGACCGGCGCACTGGCCACGGTGGCAGCCAGGCTGTCCTTGCCGCCATATAAAGCACCCAGTGCCAGCAGGGCAGCGCAACTGAAGACGGGAAAAAAAGAGCCGGGATTGGGACTTGCTCAGACGGGGCATCGCGGTGGCCTACTTATCAAGAATTATTCTCAAGGCCCGCAGTCTAGGTTTGACACATTACCGACATATGACAAGTTGGCGTAACGCTGACACGTCAGCGACAAAGAAATTGCTCCACGCAACATTTCGCTAACATCGCTGAAACATTGCAATACACATAATGCGCGCACTTCTAACAAGGAGATGTACAAAACATGAAGCGCGCACTTGTCTTTCTGCCCATGGCTGCGGCCATCGCGGGCGCTCTGGTGGCCTGTGGTGAGGGCAACGATGGCGGTACGCCTACGCCCGTGACCAACGGTGTTGTTACCGGCAGCTACTTCCAGAACGCTACGGTTTGTCTTGATGCCAACAATAACGGCGTCTGTGACAGTAATGAAGTTTCCACCAAAACCGATACCTCCGGCGCCTTCAAGCTGGTAGGCACCGGCGCCCTGGTCGCGGTGATCGACACCAGTGCCACCCGTTACGATCCGGACACCAAAGCCAGCACGCCAGTAAGCAGCAAACTGGTGTTCCGCGCCCCGAGCGGCGCCAGCGTGGTCAGCGCATTGACCACCGAAGTGGTAGCGCTGGCCGCAACCAATGGCGGCGATGTAAGCGCTGCGCAAACCACGCTGGCTAACCGCCTGGGCGTGACCGCGGCGCAAGTGATGGAAGATCACAACAAAGAACTCGACGCCAACGTCAAAGCCATCCTCAAGGCCGAGAGCGATCAGGGCATTACGCGCATTGCCACCGCCGTGGCTGCGGGCGGCGATGTGAGCAAGGCGCTGACCAACGCGCTGGCACTCGACCAGATCCAGAACGTGGTGGTGATCTACGCCGAAAACCGCGGCTTCGATAACCTGTATGGCCTGTTCCCGGGCGCTAACGGCATTCCCGGCAAAAAAAACGCGACCGCCACCGGTAGCGTCGCCGCGCAAACCGACTATGACGACAGCGTGCTGCCGAACCTGCCCAAGACCTGGGGCGGCCTGACCGCCGCAGGCCAGAAGGTGACCATCAGTGAATCGATGACGGCCAGTTTCCCCAATGGCATGTTCCAGATTGATGATCCCAAAGGGCTGCTGAGCACCGGCGTGGTGGTTGATCAATCGGTGCTGACGCGCGATCTGGTGCACCGCTTTTATAACAACCAGATGCAGATCAACGGCGGCAAGAACGACAAGTACGCGGCCTATTCGGATGCCGGTGGCCTGAGCATGGGCTACTTTGATGGCAGCAAGATGCAGATGTGGAAGGTGGCACAGAACTACGTGCTGGCCGACAACCTGTATCAAGGTGCTTTTGGCGGTTCGTTCCTGAACCACCAATACCTGATCTGCGCCTGCGCGCCGACCTACCCGAACGCTGAAGACGCCAGCAGCCCGGCCAAAAAACTCGATCGCGGCAATTGATGTGGATGCCAATGGCAACTTTGTACGCCTGACTCCGGGTGCCACCGCCTCGACCAGCGCGCTGAACGGCGCCCCGGTGTACAAGCGCGACAGCACGATTACGCCGAAGGACGCGTCGGGCATGTACTACGCCGTCAATACGATGCAGCCGCCGTATCAGCCGTCTGGCCTGGCCCCGGTTTCGACCGACAGCACCCGGTTGTATGCCGATGCGACGCAAGCAACCTACTTGCCGCCGCAAACCCAGACCAATATCGGCGATCTGCTGAACGCCAAAAAAAGTCAGCTGGGCGTGGTATGGCGGCGCATGGAAAGACACTCTGGCGCAAGGCGTGGCGGGCCGCGTGTTTGGCAGCCCGATCCCCAACTTCCAGTTCCACCATCAGCCGTTTAACTATTACGCCGAGTTTGATCCGGTGACGCACGCTGCTGACCGCGCTGCCCACCTGAAAGACTTCGACACCGACATGCTGGCGGACATCAAAAAACGGCACGCTGCCCGCCGTGGCGTTCTACAAGCCGCAGGGCAACCTGAACCAGCACAACGGCTACGCCAACGTCACTGACGGCGATGCGCACATTGCTGATCTGATTGCCAAGCTGCAAGCCAGCCCGCAATGGAAGCACATGCTGATCATCGTGACTTACGACGAAAACGGCGGCTTCTACGACCACGCCAAAGTGCCGAAGGCTGACCGTTGGGGTCCGGGTACCCGTATTCCGGCCATCATCGTGTCGCCCTACGCCAAAAAAAGGCACCGTGGACCACACGCAATACGACACTGCCTCCATCCTGCGCTTTATCACCCACCGTTACTCGCTGCCGGTGCTGCCGGGCCTGACCCAGCGGGATAGCGCGCTGGTGGCTAATGGCAGCCAGCCTATGGGCGACTTTACGGCCGCGCTGGATTTCACCCAGACCGTGCAATAAAGCCTGAGTCAAAACACGTAGTGAACACCCCGGAAGGCGTTAGCCGACCGGGGTTTTTTATTGCGGCCCGGCGCGCATCAATTGGCCGACATGGTCGGCGGCAACCAGAATTCGATCACGCCCGGGCGCGGCGACAGCACCGCAGGTAATTGCCGTGACACCGCCCCCGGATAGGCCGCCGCCAGCGCATCGGCACAGGCGGCATCGCTGGGCGCATACAAGAAGGTCGGCACGCTCCAGCGTTGCGGTGGCAGCGTGTCTTGCTTGAGCGCGGTGGTGGTGACGTTCTCGATGCCTGGGGTCCGGATGCCGGAGCCCGCCAGCCGGTTGATAAAGCGCAACGCCTTGCTGCGTTCGCTCTCGGCATAAATCTGCACAAACAAACGGATGGGCCGTAGCGACAGATTGCACGACACCACCACGCGGTCAAACGGCGCCGGTGCCGCCGTGGGGAGAGGCGTGGGCTGCGGTTGGATGACCACCACCGATTGCGACGCGCTTGTGGGCGCTGGCGTG
>BBFD01000010.1 GCA_001313065.1 Silvimonas sp. JCM 19000 | reverse complement strand
CCGCCAGGCCCGAATCCCCCAATCCCACCACGATGCAGTGTTTACCTTGCCATGCCATGTTCGTCTCTGCCTTAACGCAATTTCAAAGTGGCCAGACCTGCCAGCACCAGCAACAAAGTGATGATCCAGAAGCGGACCACCACCTGCGTTTCTTTCCAGCCTTTCAGTTCGTAGTGGTGATGCAGCGGCGCCATGCGGAACACGCGCTTGCCGGTCATCTTGAAGCTGGCCACCTGGATCATTACCGAAAGCGCTTCCACCACGAACACGCCGCCCATAATCAGCAGCACGATTTCTTGCCGCACAATCACGGCCACCGAACCGAGGCCCGCGCCAAGCGCCAGTGCGCCGACGTCGCCCATAAAGACTTCAGCCGGGTAGGCGTTAAACCACAAAAAAGCCGAGGCCCGCGCCGGCCATCGCCGCGCAGAAAATCACCAGTTCACCCGCGCCGGGCACATGCGGCACACCCAGATAGCGCGAGAACACGGCGTTACCGGCTACATAGGCAAAGATGCAGAAGGCGCTGGCAACAAACACGGTGGGCATGATGGCCAGGCCATCGAGGCCATCGGTCAGATTGACGGCGTTGGAGGTGCCGACAATCACAAAGTAAGTGAGCACGCAGAAGCCGATCGCGCCAAACGGATACAGGATTTCTTTGTAAAACGGGATGATGAAACCGGTGTGCGAAGGCAATTGCCCGGCATTGACCAGAAACACGCCCGCGCCGATGGCGATGGCAGATTGCCCGATCATCTTGGCCCGAGCGCTCAGACCCTTCGGATTACGCAACGCTACTTTCTTGTAATCGTCGATAAAGCCGATGACGCCGGTGGTCAGCGTAACGATCAACACCAGCCAGATGTATTTGTTGGTCAACTCACCCCACAACAGCGTGGTGATGGCAATGGCCAGCAGAATCAGCGTGCCGCCCATGGTGGGCGTGCCTGCTTTAACCAGATGGGTTTGCGGGCCATCGGTGCGCACGGCCTGGCCGACTTTCATTTCGGTCAGTTTGCGGATCACCCACGGGCCCAGCATCCACGAGATACCGAGCGCGGTAATCATGGCCAGCACCGCGCGCAACGTGATGTAGTTAAACACGTTAAAAGCGCGGATCGATTCGGCGAGCCATTGCGTCAGTAGCAACAACATGATCAGTGGTCCTCTTTATTATTTTTTTTGTTTTCGGCGCCGCCTTGCAGCGCTTTGACTACGCGTTCCATCTGCATAAAGCGCGAGCCTTTGACCAACACCAGCGTCTGCGGCGTAACGGCGGGCGTCACCGCGACCAGCAGGTCTTCCAGATTGTCGTAATGCGTGCTGCCATACGCGGCAGCGGCCAGGCGCATGCCGTCGCCCAGCGTGAACAACTGATCGATGCCCTGTGCTTTGGCGTATTCGCCCACTTCGGTATGCATGGCCGGGCCGTCATTACCCACTTCGCCCATATCACCAATAATCAGCAGCGAAGGTTGGCCGGTGTTTTTTGGCCAGCAGCGCCAGCACGTCGATGGCGGCGCGCATCGAATCCGGGTTGGCGTTGTAGGTGTCGTCGATCAGCAGTGCGCCGTTGGCGGCGGCTTTGCGTTCCAGGCGGCCTTTGACCCCGGTATGGGCGGACAGACCGCTGACAATCTGGTCGATGTCGAGGCCCGCGCCATAACAAGCGGCGGCGGCAGCCAGCGCGTTACGCACATTGTGTGTGCCTGGCACCGGCACAAAGGCGATGCGCTCATCCACCGGCACGCTGAGGATGAATTCAGAGCCGTCGGCGCGGCTGATGATCTCGCGCGCACCGACGTCGGCGGCGCCGATGCCAAAGCTGATTTGACGATGGCCAGCGGCCAGGTTGCTCCACAGCTCGGCGTGCGGGTCATCGATATTGATGACCGCAGTGCCGTTTGCTTGAGGCCCGAGAAAATCTCGCCCTTGGCGCGTGCTACGCCATCCACCGAACCCAAGGCTTCCAGATGCGCGCGCAAGGCATTGTTGATCAGCGCGACATCGGGTCTGGCCAGTTTCGTCAGATGCTCGATTTCGCCGAAATGGTTCATGCCCATTTCGATCACGGCAAAGCGATGTTCCGGCGTCAGGCGTAACAGCGTCAGCGGCACACCAATGTGGTTGTTCAGATTACCGCGCGTGGCCAGTACAGCGGCCTCGCCATAGGCGGTGATCAGAATGCGCGCGATCAGTTCTTTGACCGTGGTCTTGCCCGCGCTGCCGGTTACGCCTATCAGCGTGACCGTCATCCGCTCACGCCAGGCACTGGCCAGATCGGTCAGGCCTTGCAGGGTATCCGGCACCAGCAACTGATTGCCGCCCGCGCCTTCGATTACATGGTCGACCATGACTGCGGCCGCACCTTGTGCCAGCGCAGCGGCAGCAAAGTCGTGGCCATCAAAACGCTCACCCCTGAGCGCCACAAACAGATCGCCGGGCTGAATGTCGCGGCTGTCGGTGGTGACGCGGTCGAAGGTAACTTTTTTTCGAACGAAGCCGCAGCATCACCGTGCAGGGTACCGGTGGTGGCGACGGCGGCTTCGCGCAAGCTGAATATCATGCTTGCTGCTTCCTTTGCAGTGCAGCGCGCGCCTCTTCGACATCGTCGAAGTGATGGCGCACGCCGTTGATTTCTTGATAAGTCTCGTGGCCTTTGCCGGCGATCAACACCACATCGCCCGCTTCAGCCACCGCAATCGCATCACCAATCGCGGTTTTGCGATCGATGCTGACGGTGTAATGGTCGTCGCCGCTACCGGGCACGCCACCGAGGCCAGCCACAATCTGGTCGACGATGCGCGCCGGGTCTTCGGTGCGCGGGTTGTCGCTGGTAATCACCACGTTGTCGGCGTGGTCGCAGGCGATGCGTGCCATCAGCGGCGCTTGCCCGGATCACGGTCGCCGCCACAGCCGAACACACAGAACAACTTGCCGCCATCCATGCTGGCGCGCAGCGTGGACAGGGCTTTTTTTTCCAGCGCATCCGGCGTGTGGGCGTAATCGACGATCACTAGCGGTTGGTGGCCGCCGCCCAAGCGCTGCATGCGGCCTGCGGCGGGTTCGATTTTCTGCAGTACTTCGGCTGCGTCGTTGAGCGGCACGCCGGACGCCAGCAAAGCGCCCAACGCCGCCAGCAAATTGGAGCGTTAAAGCCACCGATCATGCTGCTATGCACGCGGCAACGGCCAAACGGGGTGTCGATTTCCAGCTCGATGCCGTCCAGCGAGGTCTTCACCCACAACGCACGGATATCGCCGGTGTTCAGGCCGTAGGTCAGCACTTGCGGCGCGGCGCACTGGTCGGCCAGTTGGCGGCCGAATTCGTCATCGACATTAATGACCGCGCTTTTCAGGCCTTCCCACTGGAACAGCCTGGCCTTCTCGGCGCCGTAGCTGGCCATGTCATGGTGGTAATCCAGATGATCACGCGTCAGATTGGTAAACACCGCCACATCAAACGCCACGCCATGCGCGCGCGCCTGCGCCAGGCCGTGCGATGAGACTTCCATCGCCACGGTGCTGACATCGGCGGCTTTGAACCGGGCCAGCCACTGTTGCAGGCTGAGCGGGTCGAGGGTGGTGTGGCTGGAATCGGTGATTTCGCCCCACACGCCGTTGCCCATCGTGCCCAGCACCGCGGATTTCTGGCCCAGCAGCGTAAACGCCTGGGTCAGCCAGTGCGCAATCGAGGTTTTGCCGTTGGTGCCGGTGATGCCAATCACGCGCATGGCTTGCGACGGATTGCCGTGCAGATGCGCCGCCACAATGCCGGCCTGCGCGCGCAATTGCGGCACGGCCAGGTTGGACACGCTCCATTCGGGCCGCCAGGCAAAGTCTTCGGCTTCCCAGATCACCGCAGATGCGCCCGCGGCGATGGCTTGCGCAATGTAATCGCGGCCATCCACATATTCGCCCTTGAAGGCGATGAACACGTCGCCCGCGTTCAGCTTGCGGCTATCGCTGCTGAAAGCGCGCCCGGCCACCAGGGTTTCGATGGCGGCGAGGTCGAGCGCGGGCAGGGTCCAGGTTTGCGGCTTCATGTTTATTCCCTCGAATCCGATTCGTCAGGGGCGGGGATCAGAATATTGTCGGTCGGCGCATCGGGCGGTACGCCCAGCAGACGCAAGCTACCCGCCATGACATTGCTGAAGACGGGGCCGGCCACCGAGCCACCAAAATGCTTGCCGGCGGTGGGGTCATCGATCATGACGGCGATGATCAGGCGTGGATCAGACGCGGGCGCCATGCCGATAAACGAGGCCACGTAACGGTTTACGTACACGCCGCCTTCCAGTTTGTGCGAAGTGCCGGTTTTGCCCGCCACGCGATAACCCACCACGCGCGCCGGCATGCCGGTGCCGCCCGGTTGCACCACGCTTTCCATCATGTTGCGCATTTCCAGCGCGGTTTCCGGCTTGATCACTTGCTTGCCGGGCACGGGCGCGACCAGCTTGGTAAAGGTAATCGGATGAATCTGGCCGCCATCGGCAAACATCTGATAGGCGCGCGCCATCTGCATCAGGCTGACCGAAATACCGTTGCCGAAGGCCATGGTGGCTTGTTCAATCGGCCGCCAGTTTTTTTTCCAGTTGCGCAAAATGCCGCCCGCTTCACCGGGAAAGCCACTGTGCGGCACTTCGCCAAAACCGGCGTTGTGATAGGCGTTCCACATATATTCACGCGGCATCATCAAAGAGATACGCGCCGCGCCCACGTTGGACGATTGCTGGATGACCTGGGCAATGCTCAGCACGCCGCCGTGGTGGGTGTCGTGAATGGTGTTGGGGCCGATGGCCATGGTGCCGTTGAAGGTATCGACGCGCGATTCGGGCGTCAGCTTGCCCGCGTCCATCACCGCCGAAATCGTCACCGGCTTCATCACCGAACCGGGCTCATAGATATCAGTGAGCGCGCGGTTGCGGCGTGCGGCCGGGTCGATGCGTTCGCGGCTGTTGGGGTTGTATGAAGCGCGTTGGCCAGCGCCAGCACTTCGCCGCTCTTGGCGTCGAGCACGACAATGCCGCCCCCGGCGGCATGGTTGCTTTCGACTGCGGCTTTCAGCTCTCGATACGCCAGATATTGAATGCGGCGGTCGACCGAGAGTGTCAGGGTTTCGCCATCGCGCGGCGGCACGATGGTGGAGATGTCTTCCACGATATAACCACGGCGGTCGCGGATCACGGTACGGCTGCCGTGCTTGCCCGCCAGCATGCTGTCGCGCGTCAGCTCAAAGCCTTCCTGACCTTTGCCGTCGATATTTACAAAACCAATAATGTGCGCCATCACCTCGCCCGCCGGGTAATAGCGCCGGTATTCGGTCTGCGCGTAGATGCCGGGCACGTTCAGTGCCAGCACGCTCTTGGCGTCGGTGGGCGACAGGCCACGTTTGACCCAGACGAAATCAGGGCGCACCAGTTCGCCCTTGTCATTCTTGCGGCCGTCGCTGACTTTCTTGATCAGATCGGCGGCGGGCATGCCCAGCGCACTGGCCAGTTTTTTTCAGTTCGTCCTGGCTGACCGGCACCGGGTCTTTGTCGTTGGCGGGTTCCCAGTCTTCATCACGCTTCTGGCCCGGCGGCAGCAGGGTCATGCCGCGCGGACTGGCCCAGATCGACTGCACCGGGGTGGAAATCGCCAGCGGATCGCCATTGCGGTCGGTGATCATGCCGCGGTTGGCTTCGGTCTTGAGCGTGCGGGTATAACGCGCATCGCCCTGGCCTTGCAGAAAGGCTTCGTTAAACGCTTGCAGCCACAGCCCCCGCGCCAGCAGCACCATAAACAGCAGCATCAGCGCAGTCAGCATGGTCCAGACGCGCCAACGCTCCAGCTTCAGCACATGGCATAACGCTGGGCGCGAATGGAGGCGGTGGCCGTCGCGCGGTTCACAAGGGTCGTCCTTGACCGTGGTGCGGCCAACGGCTTTACCGTCCGGCAAAATCACCTGGGTGCGCGGCGTGCCCGGCATTTGCATGCCCAGCCGCGTGGTGGCTTCGGCTTCGATACGCGAATGCATGGCCAGGTGCTTTCTTCCAGCTGCAACTGGCCCCATTCGACGTCGAGCTGACGCGCAAACTCTTGTTCTTTCTGTAATTCGCCATAGGCTTTGCGCGCGCGATGCTGGCTGGTGACCACAGCAGCGGCGCAGATCATGCGAGGGCCAGTAAAAAAACAGATTGAGGCGGGTCATAGCGCCGCCTCGGTTCTCTGCGCGACCCGCAGTATGGCACTGCGGCACGCGGGTTATCGCGGACTTCCTCCGCGCTGGCGCGTATCGGCTTGCCGACAATTTCCAGCGGCGGCACCGGCATCTCGGACGCGCGCAGCGGCAGCCGGTTGGGCATATGCGCCTTCGAGCTGTCTTGCATAAAGCGTTTGACGATGCGGTCTTCGAGCGAATGAAACGCGATGATGCTCAGGCGCCCGCCCGGCTTCAGCCGCGCCAGCGCCTGCGGCAGAATCAACGCGAGCTCTTCAAGCTCCCGATTAATGAAAATCCGTATAGCCTGGAAGGTACGCGTCGCCGGGTCCTGGCCCGGCTCGCGGGTACGGACGGCTTTTGCCACGAGCGTGGCAAGTTGTCTTGTCGTTGCAATGGGTTGGTCGGCCCGACCCGCAACAATCGTTGCTGCAACCTGCTTAGCAAACCGCTCTTCGCCATAGTCACGTATCACCTCGGCAATGTCTTTCTCTTCGGCGCTATTGATCCAGTCAGCGGCGGTCATGCCGCGTGTGGTATCCATGCGCATATCGAGCGGGGCATCAAATCGAAAACTGAAGCCCCGGCTCCCGTCGTCCAGCTGCGGTGAGGAAACCCCCAGGTCCAGCAGCAGGCCGTCAATCTGGCCCACGCCCAGCGCGTCGAGCGCGCGGGCGAGGCCGGCAAACCCTTCATGCACGATCTGGAAGCGCGGATCAGTGATCGTTGCGGCTTCGGCAATGGCGTGCGGGTCTTTGTCAAAAGCGATCAGGCGGCCGTGCTCGCCCAGCTGGCTGAGCAGCAGGCGGCTGTGGCCGCCACGGCCAAAGGTACCGTCGACGTAAATACCATCGGGCCGGAGGCCCAGGCCGTCGACGGCCTCGGTCAGAAGAACTGTCTTGTGGATAAAACTCACAGCACGATGCCTTGCATTTGCTGCGCCAGCTCAGCGGGATCAATAGCCAGCACATTGGCGGTCTGTGCGGCCCAGCGGGCGTCATCCCACAATTCGAACTTGTTACCCATACCCACCAGCGCGACTTCTTTGTCGAGACCGGCGATCTGGCGCAGGCGCGGCGGAATCAGCACGCGGCCGGCGTTGTCCATTTCGGTTTCTTCGGCATGACCGACGATGACGCGCCGAATCTGCGTTTGCGCGCCAGACAGCTGGTTGAGTTTGTCGCGTACAGGAATCCAGTCGGGTTCTGGATAGATAAGCAGGCATCCGGCGGGCTCGACCGTGATGACCAGTTTGCCGGCGCAATGGGCGGACAGCACTTCGCGGTGTCTGGCCGGAATCGCCAAACGCCCTTTGCTGTCGAGATTGAGAGTTGATACGCCGCCGAACATTGCCCCGGTTCCAGGTGGTTACAGAGGCATCGGGATTACACGTTGGCCAACGCTGGATGCCTCAAGCAGGGCAGATAAAATGCACTTTTACCCACTTTTTTTCCCACTGCGCCCCACTATAGAGCAAAAAAAATGGGCGCCACAAGAGGCGCCGCCGGGGTTTTCCTGTTTCTATACAATCACTTATAATCGTTTTTTTCGAAGTGGAAGACAAATCTATAAAACGCTTGTGAATGAAGCATATAGCGTTCTGTACTTAAAGTGACACTTTAACAAGCGCATGCAGCCTTGGGCTGACTTGTACCGACAGCCGTAGCGTGTGGCCGCGCTCACCCTTGCTGACCGCCCGGTAACCCTTGTCCTACCCCGCCTGGAGCATCCATTGCTGCAGTTCTTGCGTATAGCGCTGTATGTGGTCGTCGCGTTTGCCATCCTGAGCGCGCTGTTTCCGGCGGCACGGCAACGGGCGGACCGCCTTATGCGATCAGTGGCACTGGTTTTGCTGATCAGCACCGCGATATTCATCGCACTTCATTTGATGCACCTGCTCTAAGCGGCAGACCCATCCCCCTAAGGAGCCCTTCATGGCCCGCAATCTGTTCCAGACTGATATCGCACCCAGCGAAATAACGCCCGAAGCGGTTTATGCCGATCGCCGCCGTATCATGCAGGCGGGGGCCGCGCTGGCGGTCAGCAGCATCCTGCCATCCGGCCTTGCCCTGGCTGCCAATGCCCCGGCGCCATCGTTCGCGGGCAAGCCCAGCGCGTTCAGTACCACTGAAACGCGGAATACCTTTGAGCAGATCACGCATTACAACAACTTCTATGAATTCGGCACCGATAAAGAAGACCCGGCGGCCAATTCCACCCACTTTGTGACGCGGCCGTGGAGTGTACGGGTGGAAGGCGAATGCATGAAGCCACAAACGTTTGATCTGGATGCACTGCTCAAGCTGGCCCCGCTGGAAGAACGCGTGTACCGGCTGCGTTGCGTGGAAGCCTGGTCGATGGTCATTCCGTGGGAGGGCTTTCCGTTGGCGGATCTGCTCAAGGCGGTACAGCCGACTTCGAAAGCAAAGTTTGTTGAATTCACCTCGCTGGCCGATCCCAAGCAAATGGTCGGCGTTAACCAGCGCAGCATTGACTGGCCATATACCGAAGGCTTGCGCATTGATGAAGCCATGCATCCGCTGACGCTGATCGCGGTCGGTTTATACGGCAAACCGCTGCCCAACCCCAATGGCGCGCCGATCCGCGTGGTCGTGCCATGGAAATATGGTTTCAAGAGCGCCAAGTCCATCGTCAAGATTCGCCTGCTTGACCACCAACCGGCCACGGCCTGGAACAAGCTGGTGCCCAGCGAATATGGCTTCTATTCCAACGTGAACCCCGAAGTGACCATCCGCGCTGGAGCCAGGCCAGCGAACGCCGCATCGGCGAAATCCTGCGCCGCAAGACGCTGATGTTTAATGGCTACGGCGACCAGGTGGCGGGGATGTACAAGGGCATGGATTTAAAGAAGTTTTATTGATGCCCCACGGCGGGTGATCCGCATACCTGGCATAGGGTGGGTTATGGCCCACCCTATGCACGGCATCTTGCATGCTTGATTTTCCTCATGGCGGTGGCGCCAATCCCCTTCTACTATTTCGCAGATGGCTATCAGGGAAAAAAAACCTCCCCTGTCGGCGCCTGTCATTGCGCGCAAAATAAACGCCACGTTCAACTGACCGACTGGTCAGTTTTGTAACGAAAACCGCTCTGCACCGTTACCACCGATACATCACCGCTACGCAAGCACCGCAGAGTGCACGGCGCGGATACACACAACCTGTAGCGCCTTGAAAAAAACTATCCTGAGGGGGATTAAGCAAGATGGATATTGCTCGTAGCCTGCTCGGCATGCTGGTACTGCTTTTGATTGCATTTGCAGTGTCCAACAATCGCCGCTTGATCAAACCGCGCGTCGTGATCGCGGCCTTGTTGTGTCAGATCTTTATTGGCGCATTTATTCTGTTTGTGCCCATCGGCAAGGACTTGCTCGGTGGCGCGGCCAATGTGGTCAACCACGTGCTCGACTTTGGTCAGCACGGCATTTCGTTTCTGTTTGGCGGTCTGGTCGACAAGAAGATGTTTGAAGTGTTTGGCGACGGCGGCTTTGTCTTTGCCTTCCGCGTTTTGCCCGCCATCATCTTTGTCACCGCGCTGATTTCGGTGCTGTATTACGTCGGCGTGATGCGCTGGATTGTGCTGATCCTCGGCACCGTGTTCCAGAAGATCATCGGCGTGTCCAAGCTCGAATCATTCTCTGCGGTTACCACCATTTTCCTCGGCCAGTCCGAGATGCCTGCAGTGGTCAAACCTTTCGTCAAAGACATGAACGGCCCCGAGTTGTTTGCCGTAATGGCCAGCGGCATGGCCGCAGTGGCTGGTTCGGTGCTGGCGGGTTATGCCGGGCTGGGCGTCAAGATGGAATATCTGCTGGCAGCGTCATTTATGGCCGTACCCGGCGGTTTGCTGTTTGCCAAGATCATCTGCCCCAGCACCAGCGAAAGCACGGTTGCCTTTGATAACGTCAATTTTGATGAGCACAAGCCCGCCAACGTGATCGAGGCCGCGGCGTCGGGTTGCGGTATCGGGCTGAAGATTGCGCTGAATGTCGGTGCGATGCTGATCGGCTTTATCGGCCTGATTGCCTTGCTCAACGGCGTAGTCGGCGGCATTTTCGGCTGGTTTGGCCACCCGCTGGACGCTCGAAGTAATCCTGGGCTGGGCCTTCTCGCCGCTGGCGTGGCTGATTGGCGTGCCGTGGGAACACGCGCAAGTGGCCGGCAACTTTATCGGCCAGAAAATGATCCTGAATGAATTTGTCGCCTATGTCGGCTGGCGCCTTATCTCAAAGACGCGGCCAGCGTCGCCGCAGCGGGCCTGCAAGTGCTCGACCCGAAAACCCTGGCCATCGTCTCGTTTGCCTTGTGTGGCTTCGCCAACTTTTCTTCGATTGCAATTCTGGCCGGTGGCTTCAGCGCCGTGGCCCCGGAAAAAAACGCAGCGAAGTGGCGCGCTATGGTTTGCGCGTGGTGGCGGCGGGCACCTTGTCCAATTTGATGAGCGCCACGATTGCCGGGATCTTTTTTGTCGCTGCACTGATCCGCGCGCGTTATTCAGTTTTTTGTTAGAACCAGCCTTACCTGACCCGCCGCAACGCTAATCCCGTCGCGGCGGGCCGTCTTACCGGAGTCTGCCATGCATCCCAACCTTCTCGCCCAGGCCGCCTTGCGCGCGCTGCATCTGATGGACCTGACCGCACTGAACGATAGCGATACACACGCGTCGATCCGCGCGCTGGCCGCCGCCGCCAACACGCCCGTCGGCACGCCCGCCGCCTTGTGTGTGTACGCGCAATTTGTGCAAACCGCCCAAGCCGCCCTGACCGAAGAAGGCCTGGATTTGCCGGTGGCCACCGTCACCAATTTTCCGCACGGCAACGCCGACCCCGCCGCCGCTGCCGCTGAAACCGCCGCCGCCATCCAGTTGGGCGCGGACGAAGTCGATGTGGTGTTCCCCTATCGCGCCTTGATTGCCGCGATGCCGAAGTGGGCCGCCAACTGGTCGAACAAAGCCGCGCCGCAGTCGGCGACAAAATCCTCAAGGTGATTATCGAATCAGGCGAGCTGCAAGACCCGGCGCTGATCCGCCAGGCCAGCGAGATTTCGATTGCCGCAGGCGCACATTTCATCAAGACCTCCACCGGCAAAGTACCGGTCAACGCCACGCTGCAAGCCGCTGAAATCATGATTCAGGCAATCCACGATTCGGGCAAAGCCGTCGGCTTCAAGGCGGCCGGAGGCGTGCGCAGTGCGGCCGATGCCGCCGCCTATCTGGCCATTGCTGATCGCATCATGGGCCCGACCTGGGCCAGCGCCGCCACCTTCCGCTTTGGCGCGTCCAGCCTGTTGGGCAATCTGCTGACCACGCTGGGCCACGACGCCGGTGCCACCAAGACCTCGGCGTACTGACCATGGCCTTGCTGCCGCAAGAAATCATCCGCAAAAAGCGCGACCGCATCGCGCTCAGCCGCGAAGAGATCAGCGAATTTGTGCGTGGCATCGTCGATGGCCGCGTCTCCGAAGGCCAGATCGCCGCCTTTGCCATGGCCGTTTATTTCAACGATATGCCCACCGCCGAGCGCGTGGCGTTGACGCTGGCGATGCGGGATTCCGGCGAGGTACTGGATTGGTCGACGCTCGATTTGCCCGGCCCGGTACTGGATAAACATTCCACCGGCGGCGTGGGCGATCTGACCTCGTTGTTGCTGGGGCCGATGGTGGCGGCCTGCGGCGGCTTTGTGCCGATGATTTCCGGGCGTGGCCTCGGCCATACCGGCGGCACGCTGGACAAACTCGAAGCCATCCCCGGCTACACCATCACGCCAAGTACTGAACAGTTTCAGCAACTGGTGCGCGATACCGGCATTGCATCATCGGCCAGACCGCGCGCCTGGCCCCGGCCGACATGCGCATTTATGCAGTGCGCGACGTCACCGCCACGGTGGAGTCGGTGGCGATGATTACCGCGTCTATCCTGTCGAAAAAAAACTCTCGGCCGGGCTACAGGCGCTGGTCATGGACGTAAAGGTCGGCTCCGGCGCCTTTATGCCGACACTGGAGCTATCGGTCGCGCTGGCGCGCAGCATCGTTGAGGTCGGCAACGGCGCTGGCTTGCGTACCGCCGCCCTGTTGACCGATATGAACCAGGCGCTGGCGCCCTGCGCGGGCAATGCCATCGAAATCCGTTGCGCCATCGATTATCTGACCGGGCAACAAAAGCCCGCGCGCTTGCATGAAGTGACCCTGGCGCTGGCTGGCCAGATGTTGTTGCAAGCCGGATTAGCCAGCACGCCAGCAGAGGCGCGCCAGCGGCTGGAAACCGTACTCGCCAACGGCCAGGCCGCAGAACGCTTTGGTCGCATGGTCAGCGGACTGGGCGGCCCGGCCGATTTGCTGGAATTTCCGGACCGCCATCTGCCCCGTGCCGCCGTCTGCGCGCCGGTGCTGGCAACGCAGTCCGGCATACTTGCCAGCGTCAACTGTCGGGCGCTGGGTATGACCGTAGTCAATCTGGGCGGCGGCAGAACCCGGCAGGATGACCGCATCGATTACGCCGTTGGTTTGACCGGTCTGGCCCCCCTGGGTACAGCCGTCAGCCCCGGCGATGCGATCGGTTATGTCCACGCCCGCGATGAAGCCAGCGCACAACGCGCAGCCCACGCGGTCGCCGCGGCCTACCGCTACAGCGTCGATGCGGTCTCGGTACCGCACGCCGTCTACCAACTGATTGAATGACAGGAAATACGCATGCGTGCCATTGTTTTGATCATGGATTCTTTTGGCATCGGCGCCGCCCCCGATGCGGCGCAGTTTGGCGACACCGGGGCCAGCACCATCGGCCATATCGCGCAGTTTTGTGCCGAAGGCAAAGCCGATATCGGCCGCGCCGGACCGCTGCGTTTGCCTCATCTGGAACAACTCGGCCTTGGTCTGGCCGCGCAGTTAGCCAGCGGCGAATTGCCTGCCGGTTTTAACCCGCGCCCGCACTTGATCGGCGCCTATGCCGCCGCGCGCGAACTTTCGTCCGGCAAAGATACGCCGTCGGGCCACTGGGAGCTGGCAGGTGTGCCGGTGCGCTTTGACTGGGGCTATTTCGAAAAGAAAACCGACAGCTTTCCGCCCGAGTTACTCGACAAACTGGTCACACGTGCGCACTTGCCCGGCTATCTGGCAACTGCCACGCCAGCGGCACCACCATCATTGCCGAGCTGGGCGAAGAACATATGCGCACCGGCAAGCCGATTCTGTATACCTCGCCGATTCGGTGCTGCAGATTGCCTGCCACGAAGAAACCTACGGCCTCGACAAACTGAACGAGCTGTGTGAAATCGCTTATGAAGCCGTCAAGCCGTACAACATCTGCCGCATTATCGCGCGCCCGTTTGTGGGCACCTGCGCCGCCAACTTCAAACGTACCGGCAACCGCCACGATCTGGCCGTGGCCCCGCCCGCCGATACTGTGCTGAAAAAAAAGTTGACCGATGCCGGCGGCGAAGTGGTTTCGATCGGCAAGATTGCCGATATCTACGCCCACGTCGGCATCACCCACAAGATCAAGGCCACCGGCCGGAAGCCTTGTGGCAGGCCACGCTGGACGCCACCCGCACCGCGCCGGAACGCAGCATCGTGATGACCAACTTTGTCAATTTCGACCAGGATTTTGGCCATCGCCGCGATGTGGCCGGCTATGCCGCCGCGCTGGAATACTTTGACCAGCGCCTGCCCGAAATCTATGAGCTGCTGCGCGACGACGATGTGCTGATCCTCAGCGCTGACCATGGTTGTGACCCGACCTGGCCCGGCAGCGATCACACGCGTGAATACGTGCCGGTGCTGGTCTACGGCAAACGTATTCCGCCCGCCAACCTGGGCGTGCGTGCCAGCTTTGCCGATGTGGGCCAGAGCCTGGCGCACTGGTTTGATCTCAACCCGTTTCCGGATGGCCTGACGTTCCTGCAACGCACGCCTGCCTGAAACCCGACAAGGAGCCGATATGGACCATCAGACACTGAAACAGGAAGCCGCCAAAGCGCGCGAAAAAAAGCCTATGCGCCGTACTCAAAATTCAAGGTGGGCGCGGCGCTGCTCACGCGTGACGGCAAGTTGTTTCATGGCTGCAATGTAGAAAACGCCTCGTACGGCCTGTGCAACTGCGCTGAGCGCACCGCCTTGTTTGCCGCCGTCGCTGCGGGCTATCGCCCCGGTGATTTCGCCACCCTGGCGGTCATTGGCGATACCGACGGCCCCATCGCGCCGTGCGGGGCCTGCCGCCAGGTGATGATCGAAATCGGCTCCCCCACGCTTGAAGTGGTATTGACCAATCTGCAAGGCGATACCGAGGTCACCAGCGCCAGCGCCTTGTTGCCCGGCGCGTTTTATCTCGACCCCAACGCTAACGCCTAACCGAATCAGGACCCGATCATGTCGCAAGCTTCCAGCCAGTCCGAAGTGTTTCACCTGGGCCTGAACAAGGCCATGCTCAAAGGCGCCACCCTGGCCATCGTGCCGGGCGACCCGGCGCGCAGCCAACGCATTGCAGAACTGATGCAGAACCCGCAGCCGCTGGCCAGCCATCGTGAATTTGTCAGCTGGATCGGCGAACTCGACGGCAAACCGGTGGTGGTGTGTTCCACCGGCATCGGCGGCCCCTCCACCTCCATCGCGGTGGAAGAACTGGCGCAGCTGGGCATCCGCACCTTTTTTGCGCGTCGGCACCACCGGCGCAATCCAGCCGCATATCAATGTGGCGACGTGCTGATTACCACCGGCTCGGTGCGGCTGGATGGCGCCAGCTACCACTTTGCCCCGGCCGCATACCCCGCCGTGGCGGACTTTGCCTGCACCACCGCGTTGGTGGCGGCGGCCAGCAAACTGGGCGCAACGGCGCATATCGGCATCACCGCATCGTCCGACACCTTCTACCCCGGTCAGGAACGCTACGACACCTATTCCGGCCGCGTAAACAAGGAATGGCAAGGCTCGATGCAGCAATGGCAGGCGCTGCACGTGATGAACTACGAAATGGAATCGGCCACCTTGCTGACCATGTGTGCTTCGATGGGTTTGCGTGCAGGCATGATCGCCGGCGTTATCGTCAACCGCACCCAGCAAGAAATCCCCAACGCCGAGACCATGAAAAAAAACCGAAGTCGACGCCGTCGGCATCGTCATCGAAGCGGCGCGCGCGCTGGCTTGATCCCGACCGGCGCCCCTTGATGCAAAAAAAACGGCATGGCAGCTCAGGCTGCACATGCCGTTTTTTTTATACCCGCCTGCCTGTGGATTATTTTTTTCGTCCAGCACGCGGTCTTTTTTTTGCGACGCGGTGACACCGTCAGCCACACCGGATGCTGGAAGTTCACGATGGCCGTATACAGCCAGACATAAAACCAGCAGAAGATGGCCGCCAAGATCCACAACGCCACCGAGCTATCCCAGAAGATCATCGCCGGGATGGCGCTGATGGCCGCCAGCGCCCACAGATAAATCGACGTAAACGAATTGCGCAGCGTCTTGGAGCGCGCATTGGTCGAGCGCAGATGCATCCGCACCAGCCGCTTGTAGATCAGCATATGCATGTGCACGCCGTCCGGCTGGCCCGGAGACTGACCGCGGACAAATTTCTTGCGATAGATAGAAAACAGCGTCTCGAACACCGGATAACTACACAGCACCAGCGGATACCACACCGACACGGTGGGATTGCGTACCAGCAACAGTACGGACAATTCGCCCACCATAAAGCCGACAAAATAAGCGCCGCCATCCCCCAGAAAGATCAAGCCGCGCGGGAAATTCCAGATCAGAAAACCCAGCAACGCCAGGATCATGCCCAGACTGGCATGCAGCACCAGATGGTCGTTTACCCTGAAGGCGGCATAGGCCAGCCCGGCAAAGATCAGACAAGACACGCCCGCCGCCAGGCCGTTGTAACCATCGATGATGTTGACCGCGTTCGACACACCGGCCACCGCCACCAGGGTGAAAGCAAACGACAGCGCCGAAAACTGCATCAGCGTATCCACCCGACCACATCCAGCCGATCCAGCCGGGCGCCTAACAAGGCCACCCCCACCGCAGCCGCCACCATCACGCCCACCAGCCGCATGGCGGGCGAGACGCGCTTGGTCATGTCTTCGATCAGCCCGATCACAAACGCCGGAATGCTCGACACCCACAGCAGCAATAGCGGCGTGGACGAATGCCAGTTCCATGCCTTGGCCGCCAATGCCATCAATGCCATTGCGGTAAACAGCCCGACGCCGCCAATGCGCGGCACCGGTAGCGCATGGAATTTTTTTGCGTGCCCGTCAGATCGTGATCGGCCGTCAGATGACCGTGCAGATGGTCAAAGCGGATAACCAGCCAGGTCATGACAAAAGACACCAGCAAAGTGCCGCCATAAATCAGAAACGTGGCCACGTGCACCTCCAGATCGACAAATTCATTCTTGTAATAGCCATTGCAAATTCACACTCGCGCCGCCTGGGCACGTAAAGGCACGCGATAAACCCAACCGCGCACCGCCGCCGGCAACAAGCGCACCGGCAGACGCGTCGCCGCGCTCTTTAATAACTGCCGCCCACCAATAAAACCGCTGCGATAGAACTGCCACAGCAAACGCCATTCGCTCAAGCATAACGCCAGCCGCCACGGCGCTGATACATGCCGACGCCGGTGCGGGCATAGGTCAGGATGGTGGCAGATTGTCGGTGCGATAACCCGCCTGCAGCAGCCGCACCCACAAGGCGTAATCCTCAAACAGATGCTCGCCGCCATAGCCGCCCACGCTTTGCACCGCCTGTTTGCGGAACATCACCGTCATGTGGTTAAACGGATTGCGCTGGCGCGCGTAGCGTTGAATGGCGTCATGCGACACCGGCGTACGCCGCTCCGCATGCGGGTGCGCCGGGTCATTCACAAATTCGGCAATCCAGCCGCCCAGCAGGGCCAGATCCGGCTGGCTGGCCAAAGCGCTCGGCCTGCAGCGTAAAACGCATGGCCGGATAGATATCGTCCGTATCAAAGCGCGCCACCAGATCATGACTGCAGCGCGCCAGCCCCGCATTCAGCGCCGGGCCCAAGCCGACGTTGCGCGGCAACACCACGTCGACAAGGTGCATGCGCGCGCGAAAGCGCTCGATCACCGCCAACAACTCGGGCGTGAGCGGACCGTCCTGCACCAGCACCACCTCGGCCGTCTCCCCAGCCACGGCTATGGCGACGCTTTCCAGACACTGCGCCAACGCGGTCGGGTTTTCACGGATGTAGACGGAGCCGAGCAGGCTGTAGGGCTGAGTACCCTGCTTGGGCATGGTTTGCGGCGTCAGGCGGGTCATGTCGACTTTCCTTCTACGTGCCCATTGGTATCCATTGCTCCGGATGCCGGCAGGCGCAACGCGCGATACAGCGCAAGGTAGCGGCGCGCCATGATCTCGACGGTGAATTCACGCTCGTACAAAAACGCGGGCGCGCGGCCCAGCGTGGCGCCGCGTGTGCGTACCTGGCCACGGCGGCGCGCAGCGAGTCCATGTCGTCCAGCTCAAAGAAAGCGGCCGCGTCGGCGGGTACAGCGTCTTTGAACACGGCTATATTCGAAACCAGAATCGGCCGACCACACGCCGCAGCCTCAATAAAGGACAGCGGGAACCCCTCTGAGCGCGACGGCAGCGCAACACAATCAAATAGCGGCAAAAAACGCGCGGGCGTCTTCGCGGAATCCGGTAAACACACAGCGGTCCGCCACACCCAACTCGCCTGCACGCTGCTGTAGCGCGGCCAAGGTCTTGCCGTCGCCGACCAGCACAAAAAAACGCAGTCCTGCTCGAACACCAGCAGATCGATCATCTGCTCCAGGCCTTTACGCGCAGTGACCTGGGCGCACGCGCCGATCACAAACGCGTTTTGCTTGCGCGCAGCCACCGACTGCAGCACCGCATCGGGTTGCGGACTGGCGGAGTCCGCCCACGCCAGCCCGTTGGGAATAACGCAAAGCTTGTCGCCCGGAAAATAGCGGCGGTAATACTGGCGGGCGTCGTCGCTGAGCACGACCAGGCGCTGTTGATAACCCCACAACATGATCCACAAGGACGAGAACACCAGCGACACCAGCCGGTTGTACTGATAGGCCAGATCAATACCCACGTAGTTATGGATGGTGGAAATACTCGCGTCTTCAGCCCTGCAAACGCGCCTTCGCCACCAGGGCATCGGGCCGGATGCCATTGCTGTGGATCACATCAAAGCCAGTAAAGTCGAGCTTGTCCCAGAACGACACCCGCCGGGTTTCGCAGCCAAAATCAAGGCCAGCCAGGTCGTCCAGGTACCACACCGTGCAGCGATGGCCGCTGGCGGTCAGCGCCAGCGACAGTTGCTGGATCACCCGTACCGGGCCTTTGTTGGCGAGTGAGGGGACGATGAAAAGGAGGTTCATGCCTGCCTCCGCAATACGAGACGGAAAGCAATACGACGCGCCAGATATTGCGCGTTATATGGCGACAGCAATGCCGCACCGGCCACCAGCATGAAGCGACGCAAACCGGCAGCGCCAATGGCTGAGGCCAGCCAGCGTGAAGAACGGCTGTGCAACCAGTGCGTAAGCCCGTTGGCGCGCAACGCGGCTTGCCAGGCCTGCTCAGAAAAAAAAGAGTCCGCACCACCATGCATTGCACGTTCACGGTACAGGCCCAGCACGTAGTTCTGCGCTTTGCGTTGGCGCAGTGCCGATGTGGAAGCCGTATTACCCGCACGCAGCCGGATCCGCATCAGCGCATCGGGGTGATTGCAGAAGCGCAGGCCGAGGCTATGCATCCGCAACAAAAAAAATCATAGTCCTCAACACCCGGCATCTCGCGGTAACCGCCCAATTGGTCATACAAGGCTTTCTTGCACAGCCAGATATGTGGCACCGGCGAAGACAGTGCAACCACGCGCGCAGCCTGAGCCGTAGATACAGGGCCATTTGACTGACCCAGATGGCGACCTTGCTCATCGATGCTGGTCATCTGCGACCCCACCAACGCGCAATCCGGATGCGCATGCAGCCATGCCAGCTGCTTTTGCAGGCGCTCTGGCTCGGCCACATCATCGGCATCCATGCGGGCAATGTAGGTGCCGCGCGCGTGGCTCAGTGCCACATTGAGCGTACGGGCAATCTTGAGATTGTGCGGATTGAAAAACACGCGCAGGCGCGGTGTATGTTGTGCCGCCGTCTGCAACCACTGGCGTGTGCCATCGGTCGAGCCGTCGTCAACGACGATGATCTCGAAATCCTGGAACGTTTGCGCCAGCAAGCTGGCGATGGCCTGCTCTATCCAGGGGCGTACGTTGTAAGCGGGATAATGACCGAAATCTGAGGGTGTTCCAGCGTCATGAACGCGCTTCCTGCTCAAGGTGTTTTGCATAAAGCGCGAGCACCACAAAGATATATGGCGTGGCCAGGCTGGCCAACGACATCCCCGCGACCACATACAAAATAACCACCGGCGTCATTGATCTGGCTTTGCGCAAGAACGCGATGACAAGCGCGATATACGCAAACATCCCGACTACGCCGGTTTCAACAAACAAAGTGACCAACAGGTTGTGCGAGGCGCGGTCTATCAGTGCATCAATCGAATTGCCCAAGCCAACGCCGAAGAAAAGCTCATAGGTAGATGCTTTGTTGGCATACCAGACCGCAGACTGAAGAATCTCGATCTTGGATAGAAAGCTCTCGTCGGTGACGGCCCACGAAAAAAAACACCGTGACCATGGTCGCGGCAAACCCGATATAGACCGGCTTGAAGCGCGAACGGGTATAGGCCAGATAGACCATGCCGAGGATAGAGGCGGCGATTGCCGCGCGTGAAAATGTCAGGCACAGCAACACGAACAGCGCCAGCATCCATTTGCGCCCGACGCCAAGGCCGCCAAGCAAGGCAATCAGGAAGGTAAACAGCAACCACATCCCGACGAAGTTCGAGTCCTGATACATGATGCTGGACATCTTGTACGGGTAGAACAGCAGGTTCTCGGTTTCCAGTTTGGCAATCTGGCTGGCGTTCCATTTATCGAACGACGGATGCGTGAGGCGATAAGCAGCCTCGGCAACGCCGAGCACGGTGGAGAAATAGATATAGCCCCGCACTGCGCTGGCAGCAGTGCGACGCGCCGATGGATTTACCGGATACGACCAATACACCATCAGCGGCCAGCAAGGAGAAGACGTAACCGACCAATGAGCCGAGGTCGGAATCGACGCCGTGCAAGGAAATCGCATAGGCCATGCAGATTGCGGACAGAAAAAAAGATCGAATCAAGGCGCAAGCTACGGCTGCCGCCGAGCAAGGCGAGGCCGATGCCGAGCGCGGCCAGCACGAACAGCAAGTACACCGGGCTGAGCGACATGATCTGCGTCAGGTAGCAGCCGGAGCCGACTACAAACAGCGTGAAGCCGTATTTGCGCAGGATTTCGAGCGACAAGATCATGCCGCCGCCCTGTATGTACTGCGGCCCGCTGCAGCGGATTCGGCGATGTGCTGATAAATCTGCTGGCAACCCAGTTCCGGATGCGCCCAGAAACGCTGGAAAATCTCGCCGTGCTTGTGATCCACCGGCAACGCTGGCTGCTCAAGCAGGTTGCAGAGCTCGCCAAAGGTAGTCACGACGCAACCCGTCACGTTTTCCTGGTACGGATAAGCAAAATCACGTGATTGCGCGGTGTAGTCGCCGAAGTCGTAATTGAACAGCACCACCTCGGTTTTACCGAGCGCAATAAAGTCGTACAGGATGGAGGAGTAATCCGTAACCAAAACTTCGAAGCTGGCCAGCAGGGGATAAATATCGAGGTGGCCAGGCCAGATCATGATGTTGCTGAGATCGGCGAGCGCCGTAATGCGCTCGTTCGGATGCGCCTTGATCACCATTACCGAGTTGGTTTTGCGCAGCGATGCGTTCAGCGCATGCGGATCGCGGATCGCGACATCGATGCCGCTCGCGCGCGAATCACGCCATGTCGGCATATAGACGATGCGACGCGAGAAGCTCGATAGGGCGTGCTGAACTCCGCCATAGTCGCCAAAGCGCAACGCGGCCGATTGCAAGGCATGGTCGTGGTCGATATCAAGGCGCGGATAACTGGCTTCAAAACAGCGCGCCCGATCAATACGGAAACACTCGCTGAAGTGGTCCGTCATCATCGGCGAGGTCGACAAAAAACACATCCGGACGCACAAATTTGTCCGGTAACAGCAAGCGGTAGGGGTTGAAGATGGTGCGCCGATAGTATTTGCGCAGCGCACCCTCATTGATCTTGAACTCAATCTTCTTCAGGCCCACACCATGCCAGAGGTTGACGCGTAACGCGGCACCACTGGTAAAGAAGTTGATGTCTTCAAGATAAGACGCATACACGTAAACGCCAGAACGCAGGCAGGTCCAGACCCCACGCCATGACCAGCGCAGATAGACTTCATAGCCTTGTTCACGCAGCGTTTTCAGCACGGTAGCCGAACCGGTAATCCAGACCGGCCGCACGTCCTTGGCATGCAAGGTGGTCCACAGATATAGATATTTGGCGTTATCAGCGAACACATCGCGATAGCAGCCGAACACCCACATCCTTTGGTCGCGTGGGATCAAAAAAACGACAGCGGATAGAGCGTGAACAGCCAGAAGATGGCCAGAAACTTGCGATGCTTTTCTTTCATCGCTTGCGCACATCCAGAATCTGCCCGGTCACTTTGCCGAGCAATACATTAAGACTTTGCTGCGCCACATCCTGCGACGACATCAGCGTACCGGCCGGTTCGGTGCCAAAGGCGCGTTTGCGCATGGGCGTGTCGGTGCGTTCCGGGTTGATGCAGTTCACGCGCACGCCTTCGCTGTGCCATTCCTCGGCCAGCGCCTGGGTCAGGTTGACCACTGCCGCTTTGGCCGAGCTGTACAGGCTGTAGAAGGCGCGACCGTAGGTATACGAACTGGAGGTGAAGTTGAGTAACTGGCCTTTGGACTGGCGCAGGTAATCAAACGACGCCAGCGCCACGTTTACCGCGCCCATGTAGTTGATTTGCACCGATTGCGCCACGTCGGCGTAATCCATATTGGCCAGCGGCTCACGCGTAAGCACGGCGGCGGTGTTCACCACGTAATCGATGCGGCCGAATTCGGCAGCGGTTTGCGCCAGGCACTGTTTGACCGCTGCAATATCGGTGATGTCGACGCCGGTGCTGCGCGCAGCAACCACCACGCGTGCCTGGTGCGCTTGCGCCAGGTTGACCATATCCAGGCCTATGCCGCTGCTGCCGCCAAACACCACCAGCACCTTGTGCTTCAGCTCGGCAAAGATTTGCGGATTGATGGCTGATAGGCCGCGCGATGCGATTTCATCTGCAGCAGCTTGTCCAGAATCTGCAGTTCTTCGCGGTAGGTCAGCTTGATGTTGTCTTGCTCGCCGGTGACCAGATAGATCTTCTCGTCCGGCACATATTTGAGCACCACGCCGCAATCGTCGGTGGTCTTGAAGTCGGGATCACGCAACGCGCGTTCATAAGCCAGCTTGACCGTTTCGAGGGCAAAGCCTTGCGGGGTCTGGCCGTTACGCAAACGGCTGCGGTCGGGGATAAAGTCGATGGTGTTGGTCAGCGGGTCGGCCGAAACAATGGTGTCGGTGGTCGGCACCACCACATCGCAGGCGTTGTAATGCTTTAGCGCCTGCACCACGTCGGCGATGATGCGTTCGTTGACCAGCGGGCGTACGGCATCGTGGAACACCAGTTTGACGGCGTAATCGCGCGTCAGATGCTCGGTGGCGGCGATGGCGGCCAGCGAGGATTCGTAGCGCTCGTTGCCGCCCAGGATGACCGCTTTGACCTTGCTGAAGCGCCGGTTGGCGGTCAGTTCCTGGATCTGTTCCTGGCAGTCTTTGTTGGTGACCACGATGATCTGGTCTATATCCGGGCTGTCCTGGAACACCGCGATTGTGTGTTCCACCAGCGGGCGGCCCGCCAGCTTCATCATTTGTTTGGGGCGGTCAAAGCCGCTGCGTTCTCCGCGGCCGGCGGCGAGAATCACGCCGATGTGTCGGGAAGGCTTGTTCATATCAATCCAGAATGACGCGAATGAAAATAACGGCTGGCGCAAATGCCGAATTCGACCATCACCATTGCGGTGATGACATGCGCCACGGGGTCGGCGAAATACCAGCCACCCGCGATCCAGGCCAGCACGTAGGCGGCCAGGCCAACCACGATGCTCAGGCTCAGGCCCAACGTTTGCCGTGAACCAGCAACACGCAGGTGCCCATAAAACTGTGGGCGGCGATGGGGATCAGCGCCAGGCCGTACAGCATCAGATATTTGCTGGCATGGGCCATTGGCTGGGCAGCAACCACGGCCCGACAAATTGCAGCACCAGCACCAGCAACAACACCGTGGCGATGGCGGCAAGCAGTTGCACTTGCAGCAGCCGCTGGGCAAATGCTTTGCGATATTCGCGCGCCAGCCGGGGGTAGGCTGCGTTGGCCAGCATGTCGAACGGCACGCGGCCCAGGTTGACGCTTTTTCGCACAGGCTGTAAATCGCCACCCCTTCCGGCCCGGCCGCCGCGCGCACCAGCATCGGTGAGCACGCCACGTAAACCATGATGATCAGACGCGACCAGAACACTTCACCGGCCTGTTTGACACAACGCCGATCTCGCGCCACGGCAACAGGCCGGGCATGCCCACGGCACACAGCACCTGGCGGGCCGCGCTGATATTCAGCAACAGGCCCGACACCAGATACGCCAACGGCACCGCCCACATATCCTGCGGGCCGCGCACCAGCGCAAACACCAGTGCAAGCGTGCCCATACGCGCCAGCGCAGTCGGCATGATCATGCGTGGATACGTTCCAGCCCCTGGAACAACCAGCCCGGATAGAACGAATTGACCACGCCCACGGCGGCGAAGGCGGCCAGCAACGGCAGGCTCAGCCTGCGGCATCGGCCCATTGCGGCATCAGCGTCAGCACGGCAATCGCCAACACCACCAGGCCACTGAGCGCCAGCTTGATCAGATAAATACTGCCCACCAGCCGGGCCAGCCCGGCGCGATCATCGGTGCGGCCAGCGACTTCATTCACGGACCAGGTATTGAAACCAAAATCAACCAGCATCAACACAAACTGGCCCAGGTACTGGTGCAGCGCGATCACGCCGTACTGTCGCACGCCAAGCGTGTGCAACAGCCACGGGATCACGATGACCGGGGCCAGCATATTGAGCAGGTTGATCGAAGACAGCGAGGCAAAGTTAACCAGCAACTGACGTTGCCCGGCCAAACGCTGTCTTAGTCCGATAAAGCTCACATCAGCCCCGCCGCATCAAGCTGCGCAATTGCGCCAGGCGCTCGGCCTGGGCCGGATCGGCTTTGAGCATGCTGAGCGCATGGCCCACAAACGCAGCGACGATAGACAACAACAGCCCGGCCACCGTGGCCAGCAAGACCACCAGCGCACGCTTGGGGCGCGCTTTCTTTTCTGGCGGCAAAGCGTAATCGACCACCTGGATGATGGCGCCTGATTGGCTTCGTCCAGGCGTGCCATTTCGTATTGGCGCGCCAACAGTTCAAACAGCGTCTCGTAGTATTTGACGTCACGCAGTTTGCGCACATAGGTCAGGCCGACCTCAGGCGCTTTCGATTTGGCCAGGATGACATCGTCGTCGCCCGCGCCCCCCTTCATCAGCGCCTGCAGTTGCTGATTCAGGCCGGACAACTCGGCACGGGTACGCGTGTAGTCCGGGTTGGAATCGGTCATTCCCTTGCCCATCACCTGCAATTGCACTTCTTTGGCCGCGATTTGCGCTTGATCGAAGCCAGGCTCTGGATGGAAGCACGACCCTGATCTTCCAGTTGCAACACGCCGGTCTTTTCTTGCGTGCGCTTCAACTCGACTTCGGCATCGGCCAGATGATCTTTGGCATCTTTCAGGCGTTGTTCAAAGAACATGCGGCGGGTGCCGGCTTCGGTGGTGGCCAGGCGCTTGGTCAACGCTTGCAGCTCTTCGACATAAGCATTGGCCAGTGCGGCGGCACGCTTTGGATCTTCATCCTGCACCGTGACCGCCATCAAGCCATCTTTACCGTTAACCACATCGGTGTGATGGTTCAGATCCTTGATCGTCTCCACCATGGTTTTGTCGTTGTACAGCGCTTGCAGCTTGAAGCGCTCGATCAGGCGCAGTGCAATCGAATCGCTCTGCAGCATGGCGACGTAGATATCGGCCGGGTTCTTGAGGCCCAAGGCGCTGCTTCCCAGCCCGCCCGCAAGGCCGCCGAGTTGCGACATCAAGCGGATGCCGCATTTTGCTGCTGCGGCGGCAACAGGGTGGTTTTGCCTTCAAAAAACCGGCTTGGCCACAATGCAATAGACCACCGACGCCGCGCAGAACGCCAGCGTGGTCCACAAGATCATGCGTTTGCGCGACGCCAGAATAATCAGCAGGTCGAGCAGGTTCAGTTCGTCCGCGACAGCAGCGGTGGTTACAGGAGTCGGATTATTCATCTCAGTCACCCAACACCTTGATCGCCGCCACGCCAGTGGCAAAGTTGGACAGAATCTGCGTCCAGTCCAGCGCCGATTTCACAAAGGTGGTGTGATCCACTTGTTCCGGCACCACGATGGTGTCGCCCGGCAAGGCGGTGGCGCGTTTGACGTTGCCAAACATGCTGGTCTGGTTCTGGCTGATCACGCTGCCATCGGCGCGCACCACATAAATCTGCGCAGCATCGGCGTTGTTGGTGGGGCCGCCCGCCAGATGCAGGTAGTCGCCTATGGTTTTGCGCTTGTCGTACACAAAGGCGGTGTTGCGGTTGAACACGGCGCCGACGATGGCGATGGTGGCAGGCCGGGTCGGCACAAAAAAAAGGTGTCGCCATCTTCCAGCTCAACCTGCGGCAGCGTTTCTACATCGGCGGCATCCGGTTGCATGCCCAGCACGATGCGGCCGGTGGCCTTTTGCGTGCGCAGTTTGCTGATCAGCAACTGGTTGGCTTCTTGCTGGCTGGTGGCGTTGGCGGCCTGCGTGGCGCTGAAGGCATTCGCAGCCTGGCTCGCGCCTTCGCGCTGGGTATCCACCGCCATCTGATCCAGCATGCGATCAATCTCGGTTTGCTGATGTTCACGCACCGATTCGCGATTGAACTGGGCGGCATACAGATAGGCGCGCGGGGTGACACCACCTATGCGCACCACCAGCTCTTCCAGCGTTTCGCCCGGCTTTACTTCATAGATACCGGGCACGCCCACTTCGCCCTCGATCCGCACATAGCGGCTCTTGTGCACGCTGGATACCTGAATGTCGCTCTTGGCAAACACATGCACCGCATCACCCGCTTGTAGCACCAGGTCTTGTTGCGGATCTTTGCTGATGGCCTGGGCCAGGTTAAACGGCACCAGACGCGTGCTGAGCGTGACCGGGTCGATCCGCTCGATGGCGGCGTATTCCCAGTTGATTTCGTTTTGATCGGTGACCAGGGTGCGGCGCACGTTTTCAAGACCGCCCAGGGTGGCGGGCTTGTCATCGAGCTGATAGCGCGTGGTCCAGAATTCAGGCGCCAGCAACATGTCGCGGCTGGTGATCAGGTCGCTGACATGCATGCCGTCGTGCCACGCCTGCCGCACCGGCTGGGTGACGTTGCCGCGCAAGCTGACCATCTGGTCGATGCGGTTCGATACTTTGTAGACCTGCACGATGTCACCGGCGCGCAGAAAGACTTTGCTGGCATCGGCCATTCGGGTTGATTCCACCACGCGCCTTTGCCTGCAGCCACGCGTTCAATCGAAACCACGGCATCCAGCGCATTAGAAGTGGAACCACCAGTCAGCTCGATCAGCTGTTGCAAAGATTCCTTGCCGTTTACTTCGTAAATCGCCGCCTGGCGCACCGCACCACGCAGCGCCACTTGCGGCCCGACTGCGGGCACGTAAATGACATCGCCCGGTTGCAGCATCACATCGCCGCTCTTGTCGCCCTTGAGCAGCAAGTCGTACAGATCAAAGTTCTGCACCACCTTGTTGCCGCGCTTGAGCTGGATATTGCGCATGCTGCCATTGGCGGTCGGGCCGCCAGCGGCGTACAGCGCGTTCATGATCGAGGACAAGGAGTTGACGTTGACGGTGCCCGGCTGCTGGACAAAACCCACCACAAAAACCTGCAGGTTTTTTTTCAGCGCGCCCATGGTCACGGCCATGTCGAAATTGCGGAAGACGCGGCCCACTTCGTGGGTCAGATGCTGCTTGAGTGCGCCAAACGGCACGCCCACCACCGAGATCGTGCCCACGCGCGGAATAAACACGCTGCCGGAGCGGTCGACGGTCAGTTGCAGATCGGCGTCCAGTTGGCCCCAGATGCGCACCGAAAACGAATCACCTATGCCCAACACATAGTCCGGCGCCACCGCCACCGCATCGGGCTGGTTCTGCGCATTGGGCTGGCGAAACACGCTTTGGCCAAAGATGGGCAGATACACGTTATTGCCGACGCACAAATAGCGCTGGATTTCGTTGAACTGGCCCGGCATCAAGCACGAACCCTGCGGCGGCTGATTGCTGCCATTAAAACCGCTGAAGCCATTCATGCCGGGCGTCGTGCCCATGCCGAGCTGCTGGCCATTGCGCAATTGGGCTTGCATGGCGTTCATGCGCGGGTTTTGCAGAGACAGACCGTTGGCAGACTGGCCAGCGATCGAAGGAAATTGGGGAATCCCGCTGTAGCCACTGCCATTAACGCTATTGGCGCCGTAGCCGCTACCCGAGCCATCCGCGCCATCTGCGCCGTACACATTGGCTTGCGCGGGGTCATTGGCGCTTTGCGCGTTGGCTGCATTGATTGCGACATGGGTATGGTCTGACAATCGCCATTACCCGACAGGCAAGTATCGGCGTAGGCGGAGGCAGCAAGGCAAACAGAGGTGGCAACGAGAGAGAGTTGGGCAGCAAGAAAATTCAGCTTCATTTCAACTTCACAAAACAGCCCCCGCGCCATGGCTGGGGGGCCACGCAGTCAACAGGGAATTTACAGAGGCCTGTGGCTGCGAAGGAACACCGCGTGAACTTCGACGCCGTCAGGAAACGGAGGTAATTCGTCGTAAGCGCATAGGAGCATTCCGAGAATCGCGAAAAAATTATAAAAGAGTTCATGAGCGAACTCTCATATTTTTCCAATTGGTCGACAGCAGACCATCGGAGATATCGCAGTTTAGCTGTCTTATTTAGTAATTTTTTTCTGAAAGCTCTAGGCCCCTAGCGGCTTGCACGCGTATCCGCCTTACGCGGCATGTTGTATACATTTTGCTACGCTTGTTGCACCCGCACGACACATATGGATACTTCCATAGCCGCTAGTCCTGATTCAACGGTAGGATTGCTCCCACAAATGCTTAAAAAAACCCCGCTTACGCTACATAAAAAATACAACAATTACTAAATCGATAATCGTCAGCGGCAATTATTAAAAAAATTTATCGTCGTAAGAAAACGCTTGCCATGCCGCAAACTCCTGCACCTAAGCATTCGTTATTTGAACGAGTGCAAATTGGCGCCATCGCGGGCTTTATTGCCGCCTGGATTTCGCCCGAATTACCTGATGTCTTGAGACTTACTACGCCCGCAATTTTTTGCCGTAGTGACATTGCTGCTGTTTTCTATCCTGTTGCCCACGTTGACGTGGTTGTTCCACGGCCAGGCGGATCGCAAACGCGTGTTGGTCGGCCGTGTGCTGCTCTGCATTGGCGGCTGGATCGCGTTATGGGCCGTGCTGGGCGCGCTGCGCAACGTCACCTTCGCCAAGAGCCTGCACGATGCGGTTTATTCCGATAACCTGGCCGTGACGCTGATGGCCGCCCTCGGTCTGACCTCACTCAGCATCACGGTACTGAAGCAATTGCTGCCACTGGCCATCAGCGCTAGCCGCATTGCTTCGGCCTCGCGCCAGACGCGCTGAACCACCGCCCCGGCGCTCAGGCGCCCAAACAAAAAAAAGCCCGACCGCATCGCTGCGTCGGGCTTTTTTTTGTTGAGTCGGGCGGGCTATCCGGGGCGGGTGCCTGCTGCAACCTGGATCAACGTTCGTACAATTCGAGCGGCAGTCCGTCCGGATCGCTAAAAAAGGTAAAGCGCTTGCCAGTCAACTCATCGGTACGCACCGGCTCAGTGTGCACGGCGTGGGCATGCAACTCGGCGATCGCCACATCAATGTTATCCACAGCAAACGCCAGATGTCGCAAGCCTGCGCCTCGGGATACGACGGCCGCGCCGGTGCGCCGGGAAAAGAAAACAGCTCGATCTGCGCTGCACCGATGGCCAGATCCAGCTTCCACGAGTCGCGCGCCTCACGGTAGGTCTCAGCAATCACCTGCAAGCCCAGCACCACGGTGTAGAAGTGCTTCGCCCGCGGGTAGTCGGAACAGATGATGGCGACGTGGTGGATGTGTTGCATGGGCATGAGCGTAGACAGTCCTCAGGCAGATCGGTGATAGCGGTAACGCGCAGAAGCGTGGACGGCGCGCCAGCCGCTTCTGCAGGCTGGCAGCCGGACCGCTCGGGGCAGCGGGCCAAGCACGCAGCCAGCCCGGCTTAGCCCCTTGGGCGCTCCAGTTAGACGTTAAGGCGCGATTGCGCCTGCGAGGCATTGATTTAAACAATTAACAGGCTACACCGCCCAAGAAAATACTCATGCTTGTACTCAAAGAACGCAGTGCTGAGTATGTTCAGCGGTGAACTCGAGCCATTGCGAGATGCTCGGATTCAGCGCTCCAAGCGCTGGCGACAGGTATCAATGACGGATTTTATCTGCTGCGCCATCGTCTGCCTAATCGGAACGCGCTCAAATCGCTCAGCCAATGAGCGTGCCTCCAGCAACATCCGGTCGATGACCTCCTCTGCCTGTTTGATCGATACGCCCCCCTCCTTCGCCAGGCGCAGCAGATGCTGGCGTTCGATGGCGGCGCCTTCGCCGCAAATGTCCAGGTGGTGCTGACCCATCGGGCCCTCGCTGAAGGTCAGATCGAAGGCGGGTGCCAGCCGCCAGCGCCGGTCACGTCCGAGACGCCATGCGAAATTCTTCGGATGATCGTCACGGTTGTGGAAGAGCACGTTGAAAACGGCTCGTGCATAAGCCTTCTCCACTTCGCGCTCGTCACGCGTCAAGAAGCGGGTGGCCCGCAGAAAGGCGGTGTAGTCGCTAGCACCAGGCATCCGGAAGTCCACCTGCAGCAATCCGGCCAGACTATGCACCGGCACGAGCAGCCCGCCTTCGCGGTCGAAGCGTGCGACGCCGAATGCCGCCAGTTCAGGGCCAAGGTCGAAGCAGCGACTTTCGGGTATGTCCAGCCCACAATCCCGAGCCAACTCGGCATAAAGCTGCTCGATGACACAGACTTCCTTGTGTTCGTTCTGCGCGGGAAACTTGACCAGCCAGGGGTTGCCGGGCGCATCAGGACGGGTGCTGACTTGCCCGGTCGCGGCGTCGTACTGCACCAGCGCCTTGGGCCTGGC
>BBFD01000009.1 GCA_001313065.1 Silvimonas sp. JCM 19000 | reverse complement strand
AGAAAACTTCTCTCCGAATTCCTCTCCGCTTAAGTTCTTAAAGCCGTGCCGCCAGAAAATCGAGAAAGCAGCTGATCCGCGCGGCCAGCTGAGTATTGCGGTAATACACCGCATGCACCGGCTGCATAACCGTCTCGGTATGCTCAGCCAGTATCTGCACCAATCTCCCGGCCTGCCGATCTGCGGTCGTCATAAAGTCTGCTAGACATACGATACCTTGGCCTGCCAGTGCCAAATGCCGGATCGTTTCGCCGCTGGAAGCGGAAAGCGAGGGGGTAATTTCAAACGCGTTTCCGCCAGCGTGCCGCAGCGGCCATGTATTCAGCGTTGCGGTGCGGGTAAAAGCGATCAACTGGTGGTCGCGCAACGCGTCCGGCGTCTGCGGCGTGCCATGGCGTTGCAGATATTCCGGCGACGCAAGGATGCGTAGTGGATTACTCCCGAGCGGGCGCGCATGTAGCGTCGAATCCTGCAATTCCCCAATGCGGATTGCGATATCCGTACGCTGTTCCAGCAGGTCGATGATCTGATCGCTGGTATTTAATTCGAGCTCGACTTGCGGATACGCCTGCCGGAACGCGCTCACTAGCGGCACGATTACATGCAGCATAAATGGCGCTGCTGCATTGACGCGTAGCTTGCCGGCGGGGGATTGGTGCCGGATCAGCAGCGCCTCTTCGGCTTCATCGAGCGCCGCGAGGATGCTGCGTGCGTGTAACAAAAACAGTGCGCCTTCTTCAGTCAGATCCAGTCGGCGCGTAGTGCGGTTGAGCAAAGTTACGCCCAGATGTTGTTCCAGCTTACCCAAAGCGCGGCTCACGCCCGATGTGGTCTGGCCCAGGCTATGTGCTGCGCCGGTGAGTGAACCGGCATCTGCGACTGCCACAAAGTTACGCAGCGCTCCGTGCTCAAAGCCATTGTTGACCCCGCCGCAAATAAAACTGCAGTAAGCCGCCTTTTTTGCTCAACAGTAAAGGCTTAACCGCGTCCGGCTGCGAGCTGCAGTGCCCGGTTTACCGCCACCGCGTGTACCGAAATATGATCCTCGCCCGCAAAGACCATGCTCTTGACCGTGCTGCTGCCATCCAGTGTTTCCAATGTGGCGGCCAGATGCGCGGCCTCGCGCTGCATATAGTCTGCTTCTTTGCCACCGGTGGTGATATTCAGAATCCCGCGCATACCGGACCCCTCCGCCATCGCAGCGCGATAGGCCGCGACATCTGCATTTACGGCCTCGCGGTTAAACCATAGCGAAGGGCTGGAGGCGAAGTAACGTGCAAACAAGCCCGGCCGACGCAGCGCCAGGTGTACCGCGAACAAGCCCCCCAGCGAGTGTCCGAACAAGGTCAGCCGCTCGGCATCCAATCCTTCTTGCTCGATCAGTTGCGGGAGTAGTTGCTGTTCGATCAGATCCGCAAACCGTTCCTGGCCGCCGCCGGGATGCATCGGGCCATATTGGTGGGGCAGGGTCGCCAGGTCGGTCGCCGGTGTCATGTCCATAAAGCGTCGCTCCGGAAAGTAGGCGCCCTCGCCTGGGTAGCCGATGCCGATCACCGCCAGTGACCCCAAGGCCGGATTGCAACGCTGCGCGGCCACGGCTGCAGGAAAGGCGGCGTTGCCATCAAGCAAGAATAGGGCGGGGCAGGGCGTGGCGGCGTCGCTGGGACGCGACACAAATATCCGCCATTGCAGGCCTTCTGCCCCGCTTACGTCGTGGCAGCGCGTACCGCTAAGCGCGATATCGGTGGGGGGCTGCGTCATTCCGGTCTCCTTGTGATCGATACGGGCTTGCTTTCTTGAGATGTAGTCGCCGCTGAGCAAATTCTTTTGATTTGGTGTGCGCTGTATGCGGTAATCGACATCGCCAAGAAAGCTACAAATAAGCAAACGTGTATTTTATATCCGGACAGACCGGGCAATGTCGGCAGCAAATAGGGCCAGTGAGCCACGAAGTAGGCATGCACTGACAGCAAGATGCGCGTAATGCGAGATAAACGGCTGTCTTTCCGAAGGTAGCTTTAAGCCGCCTGATGCGACCCTCTATGACATCGTGTAGAAAGCAACTGAATGTCCGGCGTAATCTGTGTGCTGATATTCTCGTGACCTGCATCACATGTTTGACGCAAGGCGCTGTTAATTAAAGAGAAATCGCGATTCAGAAATATGAACACGTAAGAATGATTATGGCTGCACGTGCAAGCATGGATATATAGCAGACGTAAGTAATTGTTCTGGTGATATGATAGCGCCGTTAGTTTGGTGTGTGTTTTCCGTCCAATCGCAGTAATGAACTGACCAATAAATCTGATAAATGCGCGCAGTGCCGGACGGCGCTGCGGGAGGGCGTAGTAGTGAAATGCATCTATAAAGCGCTGTCATTGAGCATCGCACTGATGTCCACAACCAGTTGGGCCGCCTATGACCCGACCGACGCGCAATACGCCTATGCGAGCGCGGCGTACTTGTACGACAGCAATATTTTTTCGGCTTAGCGATGGCTCCGACACCATTGCGGAGTTGGGTAAGGACAAGCGCAGCGACATGGTGTTTACCGCCAATGTGGGCGGGCATGCAGAGATCCGGCCGTCGCGGCAGGTGTTTGCGCTGGATGTAAATGTGGTGGCGCCGTTTTATCAGACCTACAGCGATATCGACTATGTGGGCTGGAACGGCGGGCTGAGCTGGCACGGTGAAATCGGCAAACAGTTTTATGGTTCGGCTTCGGCAAACAGCAGCAAGTCGCTGTCGGCGTTTGAAGACGTCGCGGCCGCCTTGATCGATTACAACAAGACCAACGCGGGCAGCGGCATGTTTGGCATGCACGTGACCAGCAACCTGGATTTACAGGGCACCGCCAGCGAGTCGCGCATTACGCACACTGACGAAACCTGGCTGGACGTGAAGAACAAACAGGCAGGGCTGAGCCTGCTGTATTCGACGGACTGGGGCAGCACGCTGGGTCTTAATTATCAGTACATCCGTGTGTTGTACGACAAAGACTCCTTGTTGTCGCAGTTGTTGAACGCGGATTACAAAGAGAAAACCCTGGGGCTGAGCCTGAGCTGGCCTTACAGCAGCAAGCTGAGTTTCAGCGGCAATATCGGCCGCCTGCACGTTGATCAGGATATGGGTGGCTCGGCCACCAGTTGGCAGGGCGGGGCCAATGTGAATTGGGCCGCCACCGGCAAAACATCGTTCGCGCTGAATTACGCGCATTCGCTGGATTCACCGGGTGCCACGTCCGGGCAGTCGTTCACCGACCACCTGGGGCTGGATGCGTATTACCAGTGGACCGCCAAGATCAAATTGCATGCCTCGGGCACCTATGACAAACGCCGTTACCCCGCTTCGCTGAACGCGGCGGAATACAACGAAAACACGCGCACCTTCAGGCTGGGCGCGGACTGGGCGCCCACAACGGCCATCCAGACCTCGATTTATGCGCAATACGCGGTGCGTAACTCGGATATTCCGGGCAATGCCTATGGCGACCATTTGCTGGGTGCGAACGCCAAGTTCTGGTTCTAGCCAGCCGCCGCCGCAACGGTGGCTTGAGTTGTTGACTACCAAAAAAAATTATTAACTTGTTCTGCGAAAGCACCAAAAACAATATGAAACCACGCTCACTGAAACACTTTGCAGCGGCTTGCGCCTTGGTCTCCCTACCGCTTTGGGCCCACGCGCAGGCAACGATTACAACGTCATCGGTCGAAACCGCCACCTGGCAAGACGCTGTGGTTTCGGCTGATAGCCACGATGACGGCCGCCAGACCGATGGCGAAGCAGCCCAGGTGCTCAACGCGCTGCCGTTCTTCCGGATGTCAGAAGTTGGCCTGACGCGCGCGGGCTCGGTGATGGGCGGCGCGATGTCGGAGGGGCATCTCGGCGGTTCGTCAGGGAATACCAGTGGAGTAGGGGCAGGGAGCAGCGATGAAGACCGTCGCGCCTCGGTGGTCCCCGAGCCCGAAAACTGGTTGTTGTTGACACTCGGCGTGCCGCTGCTGCTGGCCCGTCGCAAGCGCTCCTCAAAGCAGTAAACCAGGCAACAGGATGGGTGAAGCCATGAACACCGTAAATACGCTGGAAACCAGTGCCGCCCTCAGCGTCGATGCCGCGCGTGAGGATGTCGATACGCTGCCGAATTATTTGCTGGGTGACCGCTTTGGTGAGTTTTCCAAAGTTGCCCCGGTGGCCAGCGTATTCAAACTGGTGATTGATCCCGTGTTGGTGGTGGGCACGATGGTGTTGCTGGCGTGGCTGTTTGATGTGGCCATCAGCGGCTACACCACAGTGCTGGCGGTGATTGCTTTTCTGTTGTCGGCACTGGTGCTCGAAGGCACGGTGCTGTTTGTGCCGGGCAATTCGCGGCCGTGGCAGGGCTTGGGCAAGATGGCGGTCAGCTGGTTGCTGATCTGCATGTTTCTTTATCTATTAGGCAGCGCCACCCATTTTGGCGACTATTTTGATCCGCGGTTTGTGCTGACGTGGATGGCGGTGGCACCGGTCACGCTGGTGTTAACGCACTGGATTATCCGCTCGGTGGTGGTGCATCCGGGGCATTCGCCCAGCAAGGCCAAACGGGTGGCGATCGTCGGCGCCAATCATGTGGGTCGTTTGCTGGCGCGGCGCGTCAAGAGCAGCCCCATCCACAATATTGAATTTGTCGGTTTCTTTGATGACCGCAGCATGGATCGGCTGGACGACGTCAAACCAGAAGAAATCCTCGGTCCGATCAGCTCGCTCACCCGATATTGCAAAGAACACGATATCCACGAGTTGTATATCTCGCTGCCCATGACCTCGCAGCCGCGTGTGCTGCAGTTGCTGGACGAAACCAAAGACACCACCGCTTCCATCTATTTCGTTCCCGATCTGTTCATTTTTGATCTGATCCAGGCGCGCTTTGACCAGATTGCCGGCGTGCCGGTCGTCGCCGTGTGCGAAAGCCCGTTTGTGGGCGTGCCAGGCGTGGTCAAGCGGCTGATCGACATCGCGCTGGCGCTGGCCATCCTCGCGCTGATCTGGCCGATCATGCTGGGCGTGGCGATTGCGGTGAAGGTGACTTCGCCCGGCCCGGTGTTGTTCCGCCAACGCCGCTATGGCGCGGATGGGCAATCCATCACCGTATATAAATTCCGCTCGATGACGGTGATGGAGGACGGCGACAAGGTCACCCAGCCACCCGCAACGATCAACGCCTCACACCCATCGGCGGTTTCTTGCGTAAGGCCTCGCTCGACGAATTGCCGCAGTTCATCAATGTGCTGCAAGGGCGCATGAGCGTGGTAGGCCCACGGCCGCATGCCAATGCGCACAACGAGCTTTATCGCAAGCTGATCAAGGGCTACATGATTCGTCACAAGGTCAAGCCGGGGATTACCGGTTGGGCTCAGGTGAATGGCTATCGGGGTGAGACCGATACGCTGGACAAAATGCGTCGCCGGATCGACTTCGATCTGGAGTATTTGCGCAACTGGACGGTCTGGATGGACATCAAGATCGTCCTGAAAACGGTGACTTCGATGATCAATGACCGGAATGCATTCTGATAAGTTTGCCTTAAGCTACGTAAGTTAATGTTGGTCCATTACTGTCTCAATCGGAAAGCTTAATGATGAAAAAAACAATAAACTTGTATACCCGTTGGCGGTGGTTCTCGCGGTGGGCTTGTTGGCCGGTTGCGACAAGAAACCCAAGGCAGCCAGCCCCAGCCAGGTATTGGCCCGTGTCAACGACGCTGAAATCACCGTGCATCAACTCAACTATGTGTTGGCACGGCAACCCAATGCTTCGGATGACCAGAAGCAAGCCGTGCTCGACAAGCTGATCGACCAGGAATTGCTGGTGCAGAAGGCCGAGAAACTCAAGCTGGACCGTGATCCGACGGTGCTGCAATCGATCGAGGCCTCGCGCCGCCAGGTGTTGGCTCAGGCCGCCGCCGAGCGCGAATTCGGTCGCCCGGCCGAGCCTAGCCAGGCACAGATCGATGACTTCTACGCCAAGAACCCCAACCTGTTTGCCCAGCGCAAGGTGTATGACCTGGACGTGTTTGCGGTCAAGTCGTCCGACGTCAACGAAGGCCTGCGCAAAGAGCTGGATGCCAGTAAGACTGGCGCTGACACTCAGCAGATTCTGCAAACCCACAATATCCAGTTCCAGCATTCGACCGCGCAACGTGCGGCTGACCAGTTGCCGCTGGCTGCATTGCCGCAATTCGCGGCCATGAATCCGGGCGACATCTCGGTGCTGCCGCAAGGTGACGCCACCATGCTGTTGCAACTGAAACAAGCCACCCCCGCGCCGGTGGCAGAAAAAAGACGCCGCCAAAATCATCGCGCGTTATCTGCAGAGCGATGCCGCCCGCACCACCGCGGCTGACCATCTGAAAAAATCTGCGCGGCGGCGCCAAAATCGAATACGTCAAGCGCTTTGCCTCAGAGCCGGCCTCGGTGGCCGCAGGCGGGTCAGCAGACGAAGAACACCTCAAATCCGGTATCAAGGGGCTGAATTAACATGATGAAGTGGCTACTTACCCTGTGCATGGCGTGTATGTTTGCCCTGCCGCTGGCGGCACGCGCCGAAAATGCAGGCGAATACAAACTCGGACCCGGCGATGTGATCAAGGTCAGCGTGTATGACCATCCTGATCTGCAACTCGAACTGCAACTGACCAAAGACGGCGAACTGTCGTTTCCGCTGGTCGGCATGGTCAAGCTCAACGGCGTGTCGTTTGCCGAAGCGGAACAAGCCATCGCACAACGTTTGTCCAAAGGCGGTTTCATCAAGAACCCGCAAGTCAATGTGCTGATTTCGCAATATCGCAGCCAGCGCGTTTCCATCATTGGCGAGATTGCCAAGCCGGGCCGCTATTCGCTCGACTCGGCCACCAATCTGCTTGATCTGCTGGCCATTGCCGGCGGCCTGACCGGTAACGGTGGCGACGTGGTGCAGTTGCTGCGTGATGGCAAGAAAACCGAAATCAATCTGCCGCGCGATATCAATAACGGCAAGAGCGAGAACACTACCCTGCGCATGCAAAACGACGACGTGATCTACGTGCCGCGTATGGCGCAGTACTACGTGTACGGCGAAGTGGGGCGCCCGGGCAATTTCCGCCTGGAGCTCAACCAGACCGTGATGCAGGCCCTGGCCGTGGCGGGTGGCTTTAACCAGCGCGCGTCGCATACCTCGATCACCATCAACCGTCCCCAGCCCGATGGCAGCGTCAAAGTCATCGACGTTCAACCTAACGATCTAGTCCAGGCCAACGACGTTATCTACGTCAAAGAAAGCCTGTTCTAAGCGGGAGATCCACATGAACTTTACCCAGTTTCTCCAGGTGCTCCGGGCGCGCAAAGCCATCGTTCTGACGGTGTTCTTTGTGGTCGTGGGCGCAACCACGGTGGTGACGCTGATGTTGCCCAAGCGCTATACCGCCGAGCTGGTGATGTCGATCGACGCCCGTGGCCAGGATGCCGTCACCGGCCAGTCCATGGTCAACTTTCTGACGCCGGCTTATCTGGCCACCCAGGTAGACACCATTACCAGCCATAACGTGGCACTCAAGGTGGTGGATCAGTTGGGCCTGGCCAATTCGCCGGAAGCGCGGCAGAAGTGGGAAGACGCCGGTGGTGAAGGCAACTACCGCGACTTTATGGCGGATTCGATCCGCGCCAAGCTCGAGGTCAAGCCCAGCCGTGACAGCAATATGATCACGATCTCGTACACCTCGCCCGACCCGCATTACGCATCGGTCATCGCCAACGCCTTCGGTGCGGCTTACCAGAAGATGTTGATCGATATCCGCTCGTCCAATGCGCAGCAGAACAATGACTTCTTCCAGCAGCAGCTCAAAGGCCTTAAAGCCGATATGGATCGGGCGCAACAACGTCTGACCGAGTTCCAGCAAAAAAGAAGGCATCAGTGCCACCGACGAGCGCATGGACATCGAAACACAGCGCCTGAACGATCTGGCGGCCCAACTGGGCGCAGCGCAATCGTCCACGCTGGAAGCGCAATCGCGTGCTCGTGGCGGTGTGGCTTCGCCGGACGTGCTCAACAATGGTCTGATCCAGAACCTCAAAGGCACGCTCGCGTCGCAAGAAGCGCAGTTCAAACAGATGCAAGCCAGCAACGGCCCCAATTATCCGAAGTACAAGGAAATGGAAGCCAGGTGCAGGCCACGCGTGATCAGCTCAACCAGTTGCTGCGGCAGTACTCGGGCAGCGTGAGCAGCGTGGCATCCAACTCGGCCTCGCGCCAGGCTGCGGTTGAAGCCGCACTGGCTGAACAGAAGGCCCGCGTGATGGACATGAAAAAAACGTCGCGCCACCATGGATGCACTGACTGCCGACGTCGACAACGCGCAAAAAGCCTATGCCCAGGCGCAGCAACGTTCGTTTGAGACCATGCTGCAAAGCCGCAACTCGTCCACCGACTACGCCATCCTGAAGTCGGCGCCGGAACCAATGCACCGTCGGGCCCGCGCACCACCATGAATGTGCTGATGTCCATCATCGTTGGCTTGTTGCTGGGTATCAGCTTTGCCTGGCTGGCTGAAGTCATGAACCGCCGCGTCCGTTCGGCCATGGATGTAGAGCTGCTGCTGGATGTGCCGGTACTGGCAGATCTGCGCAAGACGCGCCGTCTGCGCCGTCCGCGCCCGCCGCTGTTGAATGGCCCGAAGGCCGCGTGAGGAAGACGCCATGAAACAAGAAATCATTATTCATAACCAGCATCAAGGCCTGCCCACCGGCAATATGGGCCAGCTGCTGCTGGACCAGGGCAAGCTGACGCTGCAACAGGCCGAGAACGTGCTGCGCCTGCAAAAAAAGAACAGAACATCCTGTTCGGCGAAGCGGCCATCAAGCTCGGTTACGTCACCGAACGCGATATCCAGTCGGCCTTGTCGCACCAGTTTTCCTACTCGCATCTGGCCGGGCAAGACACCGATCTGGACCAGGCGCTGGTGGCCGCGCATCAACCGTTTGGCCACGAAGTCGAAGCCATCCGCGGTTTGCGCAGCAAGCTGATGCTCAAGTGGATTACGCCGGGCAATAAGTCGCTGGCGATTACCTCGTGCGAAGAAACGCTCAAAAGCCATTTGCTGGCGGCCAACCTGGCCATCGTGTTTTCGCAACTGGGTGAACGCACGCTGCTGATCGACGCCAATATGCGTAATCCGCAACAGCACGCCCTGTTCAAGATTGATCAACGCCCCGGTCTGTCCGACATCCTGGCCGGTCGCGCCAACCTGAGCGCGGCCCGTGCCGTCGACGGTTTGCGTGCCCTGCATGTGTTGCCGGCCGGCACCGTGCCGCCCAACCCGCAAGAACTGCTGACCCGCATGCATTTTGATGAGCTGATGCTGCAAGCCATCAGCGAGTTTGATGTGGTGATCGTCGATACCCCGGCGCTGGATGCCGCGGCCGATGGTCAACTGGTGGCAGCGCGGGCGCGTGGCGTGGTGATGGTGGCACAGACCGACATCACCCCGGTCAAGAGCCTGAACCGGGCTCGCGATGAAATTGTCGGCTCGGGCGCGGAAGTTCTGGGTTGTGTCATGGCCTGAGGGCCGGATGCAAACAAGGCGTGCGCCGGTGCAAGCACTGGCGCACCCCCACTGATTTAAAGAGAGATCGTGATGGATAGTGGCTCGACCATGTCAAAAAAAACACCGCCAGTGAACTCAGCACGCTGCTCAGCCGCATTGCGCTGCCGCTGGTTGGGCTGCTGGTATTGCTGGTGCCGACGGTGTTGCGGCTGGCCAGCACACTGTGGGATTCCGATGAGCAAGCGCATGGTCCGATCGTATTGCTGATCGTGCTGTGGCTGTTCTGGTCGCGCCGCGACGAGGTCAAATTCAGCGCGCCCTCGATGTGGGGTTGGCCGCTGTTGGTGGTGGGCGCGCTGATGTACATCATGGGCCGCTCGCAGCAGATCTATCTGTTTGAAATTGGCGCATTCATTCCGCTGATTGCCGGCGTGCTGCTGGTCTACGGCGGTTGGGCCATGCTCAAGACTTACCGCTTTGCCGTGTTCTTTATCCTGTTCATGATTCCGCTGCCGGGTTCGGTGGTGGATATGCTCACCGGTACGCTCAAGCAATATGTGTCGGTGCTGGCCGAAAACGCCTTGTATGCCCTGGGTTATCCGATTGCCCGCACCGGCGTCATGCTGACCATCGGACCGTATGAACTACTGGTGGCCGATGCCTGCTCGGGCCTGCATTCCATGTTCAGTCTGTATGCCATGGGCCTGTTGTATCTCTACCTGGCGCAATACAAATCGATCTCGCGCAACCTGCTGATTTTTTTTCTGCCATCGCACCGATTGCCTTCCTCGCCAATGTGGTGCGGGTCATGATCCTGGTGCTGGTGACGTATTACTTTGGCGATGCGGCCGGGCAGGGTTTTATCCACGGCTTTGCCGGGATCATGATCTTTGCCGTCGCACTGGCGCTGTTGTTCTCGCTGGATAGTCTGATGGGCCTGTTCCGGCCGCGTCATAAAGGAGCCGCTGTATGAAACCGTTAACTAAAGGTCTGATCGTTTGCGCGATCATGGTATCGGGCGCCGTGGTGGCGCAGGCGCTGACTCCCACGCAGTTTATGGCGCAACAACGCAAGGTCGACCTGGAAACCGCGATCCCGGCGCAATTCGGCACCTGGAAAACCGTGGTCGATACCGCGCCGGTGGTGCAGTCGGCCGAGTCACAAGCGGTGCTGGCCAAGCTCTACAGCCAGATCCTGTCGCGCACCTACATCAATCCGCAGGGCGAACGCATCATGCTGATGATTGCGTACGGCGAAGACCAGCGTGATAACGGCGGCCGCCAGTTGCATCGGCCGGACATCTGCTATCCGGCACAAGGCTTTGCCATTCATGGCGTTGAACAAACCGTGGTACGCACCGGCAGTGGCCCGGTACCGCTAACGCGTCTGACTGGCGTTAATGGTCGTCGCATCGAACCGGTGTCGTTCTGGACCACCATCGGTGATCAGATCGGCGCAGACCCGACTGATTTTAAAAAAGCGTCTGTGGGGCTACGGCTTCAGAGGCTGATTCCGGATGGCTCCATCGTGCGCGTGTCGACCATCTCGGCCGATGAGCCGCGTGCTTATGCCCTCGAAAACCAGTTTATCGATCAAATGGTGTCCTCCAGTCCGCAAGCCGCCGCCGTACTCGGCGTGGGCCGCGAGAGCACCGCGCTGTAACGCTTGCCTGACCAGAACACGGTAGCTCGCTACCTGGAGAAAAAAAACCGTGCGCCTCGCTCTTAACCTGCCTCATATCCAGCTGCCCCCGTGGGCCTATCGCGTCTACGATTTTCTGGCGCGCTGGGTTCCGCCCGTTCTGCGCTGGACCTCGCTGATTTTCTTGTGTCTGTTCATTGGCCTGACCGTGGCCGTGATGGGGATGTTCGGCGCCATTTTCTGGTGCGGCATCGCCGCCATGCTGCTGCTGCCGCTGGTGGTCACCCAGCAGAACCGTCTGCTGCGTGAAGGCACGGTGTATGTCTATCTCGGCTATATCGTGCTGCTGCCGATGGCGGTCAAGATGACGTTTGAAGGCCTGCAAAGCCCGCCGCAAATCTTGTTGTTTACGCTGGGCCTGTTGGGCTTGCCCGCGTTTTTTGCGCTACTGCGGTCAGAGCCGGCTGCTGGTGCTGGCCATGTTGTCGTTCTTGTTGTTCATCACGTTTGCGCTGTTGTCGACCTACTTTGGCCGTTCGCAAACCATGGCCTTTATCAATCAGAGCTTCAGTGATCTCAAGGGCATACTGATGCTGTGTGGCGGTTTCCTCGCCCTGTGGACCGCACGCACCGAGCGCATTCTGGATCGCTTTGCGCGTTATTACTGGCTGTTTGCCGGGGCGATGGTGGCGCTGGAGTGGGGCGCGCCGTCGGCGTATTACAAGGTGTTCCACGGCATGCCCGGTGGCCCCGATCCGACGGGTATCTTTCCGGGGCGCGCCAATGGCCCGTATGAACATCCGGCCTATCTGGCGGCGACCGCCACCTTCTTTGGCATCTATTGTTTTGCCCGCATGGTCACCGAAAAAAAACTGGCGGGGCTGGGCGGTGGCTGCGGCCGGGCATGCGCTGATCCTGCTGTTTGCGGTGCAACGCCAGGCATTGATTGGTGCCATGGCGGCCTGCTTCATGATCATGCTGCTGTCTAATCCGCGTGCGCTGGTCAAGCGCGGCACCATGGCATTGATGGGTGGCGCGCTGATCCTGAGCGTGGTGGGCAGCATTTATTCCAAATATATCGTCAACGATCTGCAGCAGTGGGGTAATACCCGGACCGGTGCGGTCACGGCACCGCGAGCACAGATTTATCAAACCAGCGTCGAGATCGCGCAGAACTACTTTCCGCTGGGCGCGGGTCTGGGCACTTATGGCGGCGCCGGTGCGGCCAAATACGACGATACCTTGTACTGGGATAGCGGCTTTAACCAGCTGTGGTGGTTCCAGCGCAAAGAGAATTTCTTGATGGATACCTACTGGCCCAATCCGATTGCCGAAACCGGTATGTTCGGCGCGGCAAGCCTGATGTCCTTCTATTTGTTCATGCTGGCCTTTATGGTGGTCAAGGCCTACAAGGCCAGACCCGGCTTGCGCTTTTACTGGCTGCTGGCTTCGGGTTCGTTCTTGTCGGTATTGCAGTTGACCGCCACCCACCCTGGTTTTACCGATCCGCGTCTGTTCTTGCTGACCTCGATGACGCTGGGCTGGGCGGCCACGCGTGAGCGTGAAGCCAAGGCCGTCACCGCCGTGGGCCCGCAACCGCAAAAGCCGGCACGCTTTGGTATGCGCTCTGCTTATGCCGCCGCGCGGGTGACACGATGAAGCGCCTGCAGCAAAGCGCCGTGTTACTGGCACTGGCGCTGGCGCAGGCCAGCGCATGGGCGGCCGAGGCCAACTGCAATGGCATTGATCCGCTGGCAGTCAGCATCGACCCAATCAGGTGGTGCGCGATAACGTACCGCGTGCGCTATTTGGTTTTAATTTGCCGTGGGCGGATTTTCAGAAAGGCTTTACCGAAGACGGTAAAGTACGCGCTGATGTGCTGGCGTGGCTCAAACCTTTTGCCGGTGCCTTGTATCGTTATCCCGGCGGTACACCTTCCAACTGGTTTGAATGGCAAAAGTCGGTGGGCAAAGACCGGCCCAAACAGGTTTTCGATTACGACCAGGCCTATCAAGCCACGTTTGGCATCGACGAAATGCTGGCCTTCATGAATGAAGTGAATGGCCGCGCCATCTTCACCTTTAATCTGCAAGGCCCGCACAAACAGAATCTGGATGACGACTGGGTGGTGCAGAACAGCATGAGCTGGATGCAGCACGTCAAGGACAGCAAGCTGGCGCACTGCCAGAACATGGCCAGCGCCGACTGCCGCGTTGCGTACTGGGAAATGGGCAATGAGCTGGATATGTCCGGACGCTGGCAATCCAAGTCCTACGGTGCCCGGGTGCAGGCGGTGCTGAACGCGGCGCAAGACAAGTTTCCGGAGGCGCGCATGCTGGTGGGGTCGCAAACCTCGCCGTGGGGGCGCAACCCCAATCAGGAAAAAGATTTCGACCAGCAAGTGGTGCGGCAGATGGTGGGCAGCGATGCCCGGCAAAAGCTCAAGGCGCGTGCCCTGGCCGACCAACCGGCCGAGATCAATCCGAATATCTACGGCGTGGCTTTTCATGTGTATTACGACGGCCAGGACGTGCCAACCTCGATGAGCTGGGCCGGGCGGCTGCATAACCAGTGGCTGCAACAAGGCCATGAGGCGGGTACGCGCAGCAATGACGCGGCCAATCCGGGCAATCACATCGTGGTCACCGAACACGCCTTGTGGCCGGGTACACCGGCCAATGGCAACTGGGATCAAGCGCTGGCGCTGGCCAGCGGTGGCCAGGGCGCGGTGTCGACCGCCGACTGGATCCTGGCGGCGGCGGGTACGCCCTTTATTGAAGGCATGAACTGGCACGCCATCGAAGTCGGCGCGGCCTGGCGTTTGTTCCGCTATGTGCCGCCGGCCAATGGCAAAGCGGCGCAGGTGTTCCCGATGCCGGTGTATTGGGCGCAGCGCACGCTGCGCGACGCCTGGCTGGATGATCTGGTCAAGGTCACGCCCATCCGCACCGGCCGCGTCGCCAATTACGCCTACGGTTTGCGCCTGGCCGCCATGCGCAGCAATGACCGCAGCCAGACCAGTCTGCTCGGGGTAAACCGCAGCACCCAGCCGGTGCTGTTGCAGATCAAGTGGCCGGGCGCGGCGGGCAAGCTGAATATGCTGAGCACCGAAGCGGGCCAACGTCTGGCGGAAAACACGCCGGAAGCGCCCAACGCGATTACGCAAAAGCAAAGCCAGCTGACGCTGACGGCCAATCAGCCGCCATGGTTTGCGTGCCTGGCATGACCGTATTTTCGCTGGCCAGCAAGGCCGGCCAGTAAGGCCAGCACGCCGCCAGGCCCACACCCGATTCTGCCGCCTGGCCTGGTGCCGGGCGGGCGCAGGTTTATTTTTTTGAGCGGTGACCGACATGGCAACCATACTGACCGGGAAATCCTATCCCTTTATTTTCAATACGCCGCGCAGCAACCAGTTTGATAACGTGGTGCGCTCCAAGGTGTACAGCGGGCATCGCTTCTGGGGTCCGCTGCAGGCGGTATCAGTGCAGAAACGCATCGGCGGCCCGGATCTGATCCACGCCTTCAACAGCATTCCGCTGGATCTCAAGCCGTTTGTGCTGGGCTTTGAAGGCGAACTGCCACGCTCGATGTCCGGCCCTGGCCGCCTGGCCATGCGCAAGCTGCTGCGGCCGCAATTGCTCAGCCGTCGCTGCCGTGGTTTGTTTCCGATCAGCAAATTTGCGCGCCATCTGTTTGAGCGGTCGGCACGTGACTGGCCCGAGTTCGAGCAGGCGCTGGCCAAATGCCAGGTGGTTTATCCCAGCATTCCTTTGCATGTGACCGAGCCGCGTACGCTGCATACCAATCCGATCACGCTGACGTTTATTGGTGCCGAATGGGCGCGCAAGGGCGGGGTGGTGTGCACCCGGCTGGCGCAGTTGCTCAAGGCGGCGGATATCCCGTTTGTGCTGAACATGATTTCCGGCATGAACTACGGCCTGCACGTTTATACCGACACCAACGCCGAGTTCTATGCCAACGACGTGGCTGCGCTCAAGACCGAGGGTATCCGCGTCATGAACGGGCTGCCCAATAAACAGGTCCTTGAGATCCTGGCGCAAAGCGATCTGTGCCTGCTGCCCACGCTGGATGATTCGTTCGGATTCAACATCATCGAAAGCATGAGCTACGGCGTGCCGGTGATTGCCTCCGGCATTTGCGCCATCCCCGAAATCATCGACAACGGGCTGGACGGCTTTTTTGCTGAAGTTGCCGGTGGACGAGGGCGGTCGTTGGCAACATATTTATACCCCCGCCGAGCAACGCAGCAGCGCCGCATTCCAGCGCCAGCTCGATGCCACTTATAGCGATCTGGCGGCGCAGATGTTCGACATCGTGCGCCGTGTGGTGAATGGCGAGATCGACTACCGCGCGCTGTCAGCCCATGCGATCAAAAAAAGATCGAGCAGCGCTTTGAAGCCAATCTCATCAGTGCCCAGTGGCACCAGATCTACGCGCGCAGTTTGCAGCGCGCCTGATCCGGCCACCGCTGGTGTAACCCTGAACGTCGTGGCGGCCAGTACCTGCGGGTGCGGCCGCTGCTCGCCTGGAACCTGCCATGTCTGTTGTTAAAAAAATCTCTTCTTTATGAGCGGCTCCACCGCCGCCCGCCTGGCCGCCGGCCTGCTTACGTTTACGGTGATGGCGCGCTTTCTGGGGCCGGAACCGTTTGGCGTGCTGATGTACTGGCTGTCGGTGGCGGCCTTGTTGTCGCTGGTCAGCAACTTTGGTCTGACCACTTATCTATTACGCGAAATGGGTGCCCAGCCTGGCCATCCCTCCGCGCTGCTCAACGAGATGTGGACCAGCAAGTTCATCCTTACCGTGCTGCTGTTACTGGGCTGCGGCCTGGCCCTGCCGTTTTTTGCACGATATGGACAGCCGCATCATCTTTGTCTGTCTGGTCATCGGCATGACGCTGGAAACCTATCTCGACATGCTCAACGCCGGCTTTCGCGGCGTAAATCGTTATGACGCCGAGGCACGCAATGCCACCCTGCTGGTCATGATCAATCTGATCTGCATGGTGGGCGTGCTGTTTTTTCTGGCGCACGCCGGTGGCCGGCGCAGTGGCCTTTGTGCTGGCGCGCAGCACCGGCTTTGCCATCACCTTCTATCAAGTGCAAAAGCTGATTGGCCGGATTCATCTGGTGCCGTTGCGCCAGGGCGCCAGCCGCATTCGGCCTGCGGTGGCCTACGCGCTGGACGCGGGTTTCCAGATGGCATTTGGTCAGGTCGACGGGGTGGTGCTGAATCACACCATCGGCCCGGCCGCCGTCGGCTTGTATCAGGCTGGCCTGAAGCTGTTTATGGGTGGCGCGCAGGGGATACAGATTCTGGCCAATGTGTTTTTTTGCCGCGCGCTGCGGCGCGCAGCCACAACGCGCAGGAATTTGCGCAGGAAGCCAAACGCATCCAGTACGCCTTTATCGGCTTTGGCGCGCTGTTCGGGCTGGCGCTAGCGATTTTTTTGCCAAACCGATCACCCTGCTGTTTTTTTCGGCCAGGCCTTCTTGCCGCTGCAGAATTTGCTGCCGTGGTTTGGTTTGTTGTTTCTGGTTCGCTTCTCCGCCTCGGCCTGGGGCATTTTGATGACGGCAGCCGGGCGGCAGAAACGCCGGGTGGCGCTCACGGCGGTGCATTGGGTGGTGATTGCCATCGCCGCGGTGGTGCTGATTCCTCGCTATGGCATTCCCGGCTGGATTATGGCGCTGACCGTGGGTAACGGCTTTCTGGCGCTCGGTTATTTCTGGTCCGTGCGGGAGCAGACCACCCACCCGTATTCGGTGATTGCGGCGTCGGTACTGCTCGCCACCAGTTTTGTACCTTTCGTCTGGGTACATTGATTGTCAGCATAAAAAAAATACGGCGCTGAAAGCCATGGCCTGTGACAGCGCCCACTCGGCCGCCCGCGTGTCAGACGAATTCTGATTGACGCATTGCAGCAAATCCTTATTTACCGCGCCTTGGCGGGCAAAAAAATCGCCCTGTAGTGGTGTTACATTCACTACATAAAACTTTCTCTACCTGAACGAAGTTTATCGTTATAATCGTCACAAACAGAGGCATGGTGTAAACATGAAGAAAGCAACTGACATCTCAACCGTGGTGAAATCGGGGCTGTGCTCAGGCTGCGGCCTGTGCAGTTCCGTGGCCGCGCCACAGGTGCAGATGCGCATGACCGAAGCCGGCTATCTGCGGCCCATGGTGCAGTCGCCGCTGACCCCGTCGCAACACCAGCAAGTGGCCGCCTCCTGCCCGGGAATGCGGATCGAGCACGATGCGGTTACCGAACCGTATCACCCGATCTGGGGCCCGCTGGTGGGCGTGGCAACCGGTTATTCCACCGATGCTGAAGTACGGCATAAGGTTCGTCGGGCGGCGGCATTTCGGCGCTGTCCTTGTATTTGCTTGAAACCGGCAAGGTCGAGTTCATCGCGCAAATTGCCACCAGCATGACTGACCCGCTCAAGAACGAGCTGCAACTGAGCCGGACCCGCGCCGATGTGCTGCATGCCGCTGGCTCACGCTATGCGCCGTCGGCACCGCTGGCGCGGATTGTTGAATTGCTCGACAGCGGGGCGCGCTTTGCTTTTGTGGGCAAGCCCTGTGATGTGGCCGCGCTGCGCCAGTATGGCCGCACCGATCCGCGCGTGGCCCAGCAAGTGCCTTATATGTTGTCGTTTATGTGCGCTGGCATACCCAGCCACCGCGGCACGCTGGAACTGCTGCAAACGCTGGGGGTAACGCCCAACCAGGTCAAGACCTTCCGTTATCGCGGCGATGGCTGGCCCGGCAAGGCGCGCGTGGTGACACATGCCGGTGACGTGCGTGAAATGGATTACAACGCCTCGTGGGGCACCATCCTTAATAGGCATCTGCAGTTCCGCTGCAAGATCTGCCGGATGGCACCGGCGAGTTTGCCGATGTGGTGTGCGCCGATGCCTGGTATGGCAAAGACGGCTATCCGGACTTTGAAGAACGCGAAGGCCGCAGCCTGATGCTGACCCGCACGACAGCGGGCGAAAGCATGGTCAAGGACGCGATCGCGGCCGGTTACCTGGTACGCGAACCGCTCGACGTTAAAGAAATCAGCGGCATGCAGCCGTATCAGGTCAATCGCAAGCAAATGGTGCTGGCGCGCTTGCTGGGTACGCGCTTTCGCCAGGGCGTTGCGCCCCGTTATATCAATGTCGGCCTGATGACTGCGGCTCGACAAACCTCATTCGTGCCATGGCTGCGTAGCCTGGTCGGGACCTACAAGCGCGCATTGGGAGAAACCAGTTGAAAACCAGAACCTCTGACAGCAGCCGCGCCCCGGCCACCCTCACGGTCGGCCTGCTGTGGCATTCCATCTCGTCCGATAACCTGGGCGTGGGCGCGCTGACTGAATCGCAAATCGCCATCTGCGAAAAAGCCGCGCAACGCGCCGGCGTCAGCGTGAATTACATTCTGTTTGGCACCTCGGGCGGCAGCAGCTACGCCCCGGCTGGCGTGCGCATCGAACAAGGCCCGCGCGTGTCCATCAAGCGCATGCTGACCGGCAATTCGGATTACCTGCGCGAAGTGGAGCGCTGTGATCTGGTACTGGATATCGGCGAGGGCGACAGCTTTGCCGATATCTACGGCACCAAGCGCTATCTGTTTTTTGCTGGCGTCCAAGCTGGGTGTGCTGGCCAAAAAAACAAACCGCTGGTGTTGTCGCCGCAAACCATCGGGCCGTTTGACAAGCCGCTGCAACGTTGGGCCGCCTCCGCCGTCATGCGCAAAGCCGAATGCGTGTTTGCGCGTGATGAGATGTCGAGCGCCTATCTGGAAAAAAACTGGGCGTGCGTGGCAATGTGCGCGAAGTGATCGATGTGGCGTTCCGCCTGCCGTTTACCAAGCCGGTGCGTGCAGCGGGCGGCAAAACAAAGATCGGCATCAACGTATCCGGTCTGTTGTTTGCGGGCGGCTACACCGGCAACAACCAGTTTGGCCTGACCATCGATTACGCCGAATACATGCGCTCGCTGTTGCGCACGTGGACGGCGCTGCCCAATACCGAAGTACATCTGATTGCCCACGTTATCCCGGACAACATGCCGGAAGAAGATGACCGTGTGGCCATCACCCAGTTGCTGAAGGAATTCCCCACGGCATTCAAAGCGCCGGAATTCCGCTCCCCGGCCGAAGCCAAATCGTTTATCTCGGGCATGGACTTCATGACCGGCGCGCGCATGCATGCGTGTATTGCCGCGTTCTCGTCCGGCGTGCCGGTGGTACCGCTGGCGTACAGCCGCAAATTCAATGGCCTGATGGCCACGCTGGGTTACACCTGGCTGGCCGACGGCAAGGCAATGACCACGGCCGAAGCGGTGGCGATCACGCTCAAGGGCTTTGAGCAACGCGAAGAACTGGCCGCGCAAGTGGCGCGTGGCAATGCGCGCGCCGCAGCCCGGCTGGATGATTACGAAGACTTTCTGGTCGATCTGTTCAACCAGGTGCAACCGGCGGCCAAGCGCAGCGCCGTGGCGGCACAGTCGTTGCAGCAGGCGTGAGCGCGATCATGAAAACGCCCGCCGTCGGCATCGTCATCCTGAACTGGAATGGTTGGCGCGACACCATCGAATGCCTGGAAAGCGTGTATGCGCTGGATTACCCGGCGTTCAATGTAGTGTTGGTGGATAACCATTCCAGCGATGATTCGATGAACCAGATCGAAGCGTGGGCGCAATCGGAACGCGGCCGCGCCTTGATCGAGGGCGGGCTGACCCGTTGCAACGCCGGCACCCCGGCCGAAACCGGCTTTCGCCACAAATCGCTGCATCTGATCGACGCGCCCGACAACGGCGGCTTTGCCAAGGGCAACAACCATGGCATCCGTTATTCGATGCAGCAAAACGCCGGCCTGGTCTGGTTGCTCAACAACGATACCGTGGCCGCGCCCGATGCCCTGACCGCGCTGGTGCGCGAAACCCAGCGCAGCCCCGATATCGGCATGTGCGGCTCGGTGCTGGTGTACTACCACAACCGCAGCCAGGTGCAGGCTTATGGCGGCGTGTACTTCAATTTCAAGCTGGCGATGGGCCGACAGCTGGGGCAGGGCGCGCCGGTGGGTGATGTGCGCCTGGGCGAGATCAAGGACAGCGATCTGACCTATATCTCGGGCGCATCGCTGATGCTGACGCGCGCTTTTCTCGACGAAGTCGGCCTGATGGAAGAAAGCTACTTTCTGTATTACGAAGAAGTCGACTGGGCCGTGCGCGGCCGCGACTGGAAGCTGGCCATCGCGCGCGACAGCGTCATTTATCACAAGGAAGGCGGCAGCATCGGCACCAAATCGCTGAGCGCGCGCTCGCCGCTTTCGCAGTACTACCTCTATCGCAACATCATCCGGTTTTACTGGCTGCGCAAACGCTGGTTTTTTTCCGGTGGCCGTGGCGCGCGTGCTGCGCGAAATGAGCAACACCGTTAAATCACGCGACTGGAACCTGTTCAAAGCCACGCGCCGGGCCATGGTCGACGGGCTGATGGGCCGCAAAGGCGCCGGCTTCTGAAATCGTGGCGCAGCTCACGACTACGGCTTGTTGACGCATCATTTAAGTTTTTTTATTCAGGTAAAGCAATACAAGATAGAGGCCGTGCGGATCGCTGCAGCGATGCGCTTGTTTTGAATCTGGTCAACGGAGCATCACGTGTCGAATGTTGAATTACCCGTTTCGGGCGCAGCCGGGCTTGCACAGGCGGTGCCGGAATCAAGAGCAGAAGCGCCCGCGCACAAGCTGGCGCTGGAAGTGGTTTGCTTTACCGGTAATTCTGGCCTCACCGATTATTCCGTTTCCTTGTGCCGCGAAGTCGCCAAACACAATCCGGTGGCCTGTATACCGCGCAAAGCATCAACCCGCAGTTTGGCAAGATGGGTTTCCGCGTTGAACAAGTGTTCAGACGCACGCGTCAGTATTTTGCTGACGTACCGCGCTACCTGAGCGGCGTGCTCAAGCGGCGGCCGGATGTGGTGCTGTTCCAGGCGCCGCTCAAATATCCGGCGCTGGAAGGTCTGGCCGTGGCCGCCCTGCGCGGTGCCGGTATCCGCGTGGCGCTGACGGTGCATGACGTGCTGCCGCACTACCCCAAACCGTGGAGCAAATCGCTCTACACCTGGTTTTATCGTCAGTTCGACGGTTTGATCGTGCATTCCGAAGCCGCGCGCAAAGCCGTGCTGGCTATGGGCGTACAGCGCCCGATGTTGTGCGTGCCGCATGGCGTGTACGACTTGTTCAACCAGACCAACCCGAGCAAAGCCGCCGCGCGCGCCGCCATTGGTGGCATTGCGCCCACCGACAAGGTGGTGCTGTTTTTTTGGCCATCTGGAGCCGCGCAAAGGCTTGCTCGAATTTATCAAGACCGCGCTACTGATGGCGCAGACCCGGCCTGACGTGAAGTTCTTGTTGGCCGGTGGCAGCGACATGAGCAAACACGGCGCGGCTGCTGCCGCCGCGTTTGAGGCCGCGCGCCATATGCCCAATGTGCTGATGCACGACCGGCGTATTCCGTTTGAAGAAGTCGAAAACTACTTTGCCGCCTCCGACGTGGTGGCGCTGCCCTACCTCGAAGGCACCACCAGCGGTGTGCTGAAGCTGGCGCTGGCATTTGGTATTCCCGTCATCGCCACCCGCGTGGGCGACTTTGCCGAAGAAATCCCGGCCGGGGCGGGTGAATTGTTTGAAGCCAACGACATCGCCGAACGTTCGCGCGTGGCCATCGAAACCGTGCTGGCCAACCATGCTCAATACGCCGCGCAGATGGCCACGGCGGCCGATCGCTGCGCGTGGTCGCGCATTGCCGACCAATATCTGACCTTTCTGGGAAGCCTGCCCCGATGAGCAAGCTGCTTAATATCAATAACTATCACTACCCACGCGGTGGCTCGGACGTGGTGTATTTCCGCCACGCCGAAATCTTTGGCGAGATGGGCTGGAACAACGCTTATTTCTCGATGCATCACCCCAAGAACGTGCAGTCCGAATGGTCGCAGTATTTTGTGGATGAGCTGGAGCTGGGCCATCAGTACGCGCTGTGGAAGAAAGTGCTGATGGCGGGCAAGGTGGTGTACTCGTTTGAGGCGCAACGCAAGCTTAACAAGCTGCTGGACCAGTTCCAGCCCGACGTGGCGCATCTGCACTGCATTTATCACCATCTTTCGCCTGCGATTCTGCCAGTGCTGAAGTCACGCGGTATTCCGGTGGTGATGACGGCGCATGATCTCAAGCTGGCCTGCCCGGCCTATCTGATGCTGAACAAAACCGGCATCTGCGAAAAAATGCAGCGATGGCAATGTGCTGAATGTGATCAAGCACAAATGCATTAAAGGCTCGACCCTGGCCAGCGCAATTGTCGGCGCCGAAGCGTGGGTAAACCAGCAACTGAATACCTGGCACGACAACCTGGATGCGGTGGTGGTGCCGAGCAAGTTTTATATCGAGAAGTTTGTGCAATGGGGCATGCCGCGCGAGCGCTTCCACTATGTGCCCAACTTTGTCGAAGCCGGGCTGTTTGAGCCCAACTATCAGGTGGGCGATTACTTTCTCTACTTTGGCCGGCTGAGCTGGGAAAAAAAAGGCGTGCCCACGCTGATCCGCGCTGCCGCCAAAGCGGGCGTCAAGCTCAAGCTGGCTGGTACCGGCCCGGAAGATGCGCAGCTGAAGCAACTGGCGGCTGATCTGGGCGCCGATGTCGAATTCATGGGCTTTTGCGCTGGCGAAAAAAAACTGCACAACCTGATCAAGGGCGCGCGCGCGTGGTGCTGCCGTCCGAATGGTATGAAAACGCCCCGATGAGCGTGCTGGAATCGTTTGCCCTCGGCAAAACGGTGATCGGCGCCGACATCGGCGGCATCCCGGAACTGCTGCGCGCCGACAGCACGGGCTGGAGTTTCCCCAGCGCCGACGTCGATGCACTGGCCGCCCGGATTGAGGAAGTCTCTGCGCTGCCCGACGCCACGCTCAACGATATGGGCCGCCAGGCGCGGCAACTGGTCGAGCGTGAATTCAGCAAACAACGATATATGGAAGGCGTGCGCGATGTGTACGCCCGTCTGGGAGTGCATTGATGGACAAGAAGATCAGCATCCTTGGTATTCGCGGCGTCCCCGCCGCGCATGGCGGCTTTGAAACCTTTGCCGAATTTCTGGCGCTGTACCTGACCGCGCAAGGCTGGAAAGTGACTGTGTATTGCCAGCACGAAGGCAATGGCCCGATCACCGAGGACGAATGGCGCGGCGTGCGCCGCATCAATATCCCGGTAGCGGGCGATGGCGCCAAATCCACCATCATCTTTGACTGGATCTCCACCAGACATGCCGCCAAGGTGGGCGATCTGTGCCTGACGCTGGGCTATAACACCGCCATTTTCTGCGCCTGGTTGCGTCTGCGTGGCGTCAACAATGTCATCAATATGGATGGCATTGAGTGGAAGCGCGCTAAGTGGGGCATCGTCGCCAAAACCTGGTTCTGGATGAATGAATGGGCTGGCTCCTTCCTCGGCAACCATCTGGTGGCTGACCATCCCGAAATCAAAAAAGCATCTGGCGCGTGGCACCTCGGAAAGCCGCATCACCATGATTCCGTACGGCGCGGACCGGGTGGCAAGTTATAGCGATGACGTGCTGGCCAAATACGATCTGCAGCCGGGCCAATACGGCCTGTTGATTGCGCGGGCAGAGCCGGAAAACTCGATTCTGGAAGTGGTGCGCGCGTGGTCGCGGCAGCAACGCGGCATGCCGCTGGTGGTGCTGGGCAACTACAAGCCGGATGAGCACGCTTATCACCGCGAAGTCAAAGCCGCAGCGGGGCCGGAAGTGCGCTTTGTCGGCGCGATTTACGACAAGAACGTGGTCAGCAGTCTGCGTGCCGGTTGCCGCTTTTATGTGCACGGCCACCAGGTGGGCGGCACCAATCCGTCGCTGGTAGAAGCGTTGGGCGCGGGCAATGCCGTGCTGGGCCACGACAACCGTTTTAACCGTTGGGTGGCAGCGGGCTCGGGCGTTTATTTTGCCAACGAAGCCGAATGCGCCGAACGCATCGAAGAACTGGTCCACGACGACAAGCTGGTGGCGCAACTGCAAGTGCAGGCGCTGGCGCAATTCCATAGTCGCTTTGAATGGACCGACGTGCTGGCGCAATACGAAACCTTGCTGGCCGAATGGCTGCCGCAAGGCGCTGCGCTCAAATCAGAACAAGCCTCAGGAGCAAAAGCATGATACTCGTAACCGGTGGTGCCGGCTTTATAGGCGGCAATTTCGTGCTGGACTGGCTCGCGCAGAGCGATGAGCCGGTGATTAACGTCGACAAACTGACCTACGCCGGCAACCTGGACACGCTGTCCAGCCTGAAAGACGATCCGCGCCATATTTTTTGTCCATGCCGGGATTGGTGATCGCGAAGTCATCGGCAAACTGCTGGCCGAACACGATGTGCGCGCCGTGGTTAACTTTGCCGCCGAATCGCATGTAGATCGTTCGATTACCGGGCCGGGTGAGTTTATCCAGACCAATGTGGTGGGCACGTTCAATCTGCTGGATGTGGTGCGCCATTACTGGGGCGATCTGCCCGCCGACAAGAAAGCCGCGTTCCGCTTTCTGCATGTGTCCACCGATGAGGTGTACGGCACGCTCAGCGCCACCGATGCGCCGTTTGCTGAAACCAACCGCTACGAACCGAACAGCCCGTATTCGGCCTCGAAAGCCGCGTCGGACCATCTGGTGCGCGCCTGGCATCACACCTACGGTTTGCCGGTGCTGACCACCAATTGCTCCAACAACTACGGCCCGTATCACTTTCCGGAAAAAACTGATTCCGCTGGTGATCCTGAACGCGCTGGCCGGCAAGCCGCTGCCGATTTATGGCGATGGCCAACAGATCCGCGACTGGCTGTACGTCAAAGACCATTGCTCGGCCATCCGCCGCGTACTGGCCGACGGCAAAGTGGGCGAGACCTACAACGTGGGCGGCTGGAACGAAAAAAGCCAACCTGGATGTGGTGAACACCATCTGCGGCATTCTGGATGACATCAAACCGCGCGCCGACGGCGCCGCTTATGCCAGCCAGATTACCTATGTGCAGGATCGCCCTGGCCACGACCGCCGCTACGCCATCGACGCGCGCAAGCTGGAACGCGAACTGGGCTGGAAACCGGCTGAGACCTTTGAGACCGGCATCCGCAAAACGGTGCAGTGGTATCTGGATAACGAACAGTGGGTTGGCAATGTCACCAGCGGTAGCTACCGCGAGTGGATCAACCAGCAATACGGAGCTTGAGATGCCGCGCATTCTGTTGACTGGCAAAAAAAACGGCCAGGTGGGCTTTGCCCTGAACCAGACGCTGGCGGTACTCGGCGACGTGACCGCGGTTGACGTGCACGAGTGCGATCTGACCAAACCGGACGCCATCCGCGATCTGATCCTGACGCATCGCCCGGACGTGATCGTGCATCCGGCCGCGTATACCGCAGTGGACAAGGCCGAGAGCGAACAGGAACTGGCCTATGCCATCAACGCGGTGGCGTCGGGCGTGATCGGCGAAGTGGCGGCGCAGATTGGCGCGCCGGTATTCACCTTTTCCACGGACTACGTCTACCCCGGCGACAAAGACGGCTGGTATCAGGAATCGGATGCCACCGGCCCCTTGTCGGTGTATGGCAAAACCAAACTGGCGGGCGAAGTGGCCTTGGCCGCGGCGCAACCCAAGCACGTTACGCTGCGCACCAGCTGGGTATTTGGGCCGTGGGGTGGCAACTTTCTCAAGACCATGCTGCGCCTGGCCAAAGATCGTGATGCGCTGAATGTGGTGGCGGACCAGTACGGCGCGCCCACTTCGGCCAATCTGCTGGCCGATGTGACGGCACAACTGGTGGCGCGCTATCTGGATGATGTCGACGGTGAATATCCGTGGGGCACCTATCACCTGGTGGCGGGTGGCGAAACCAACTGGCACGGCTACGCCAAATATGTGATCGAACACGCGGCCGAGCTGGGCTGGAATCTGCAGGTGAAACCGGAGGCGATCAAGCCGATCCCGGCCAGCGATTACCCGGTGCCCGCGCCACGGCCGTCCAATTCGCGGCTGGATACCACGCTGCTGCGCGAAACCTTTGGCCTGAGCCTGCCCGATTGGCAACACGGCGTGCGCCATACGCTGGCGCTGTTGTCCGCCGGGCGTGGCTGAAGCAGCCAGCGGCAAATCCGATTTCAAAATCACTGGGCGGGCCGCAATCCGCCAGGAGCGACAAAAAATGAAAAATCGTAAGGGCATTATCCTGGCCGGCGGTTCGGGCACGCGCCTGTACCCGGCCACCTTGTCGGTATCCAAGCAACTGCTGCCGATCTACGACAAGCCGATGATCTATTACCCGCTGTCGACGCTGCTGCTGGCGGGCATCAAAGACATCCTGATTATCTCGACGCCGCAAGACACGCCGCGCTTTGAGCAACTGTTGGGCGATGGCAGCCAGTGGGGCATCAATCTGCAATACGCGGTGCAACCGAGCCCGGATGGTCTGGCGCAGGCTTTATCATCGGCGAAGAATTTATTGGCGATGACAACGTGGCGCTGGTGCTGGGCGACAATATTTTCTACGGCCACGATTTCCACGAGCTGCTGCAAGAGGCCTCGGCGCAGGAAAGCGGCGCCACCGTGTTTGCCTATCGCGTGCAGGACCCCGAGCGTTATGGCGTGGTGGAATTCAACGAAGATGGCCGCGCCATCAGCATCGAAGAAAAGCCGACGCAACCGCGTTCCAGCTATGCCGTCACCGGTCTGTATTTCTACGACAACGACGTGGTACGCGTGGCCAAAAAACATCAAGCCGTCGCCGCGCGGCGAGCTGGAAATTACCGACGTCAACAGCGTGTATCTGCACGAGCAGACGCTGACCGTTAAAACCATGGGCCGCGGCTACGCGTGGCTGGATACCGGCACGCATGAATCGATGCTGGAAGCCAGCCAGTTTATTCAGACCATCGAATCGCGCCAGGGCCTGAAGGTGTGCTGCCCCGAAGAAATCGCGTATCGCCAGGGCTGGATTAACGCGGGCGATCTGGAAAAGCTGGCGCAGCCGCTGAAGAAAAAAACGGCTATGGCCGTTATCTGCTTAATCTGATTCACGATCGGGTGTTCTGATGAAAGTGATCGATACCGCCATTGCTGATCTGAAGATCATCGAGCCCACCGTGTTTGGCGACGACCGCGGCTTTTTTCTTTGAGAGTTTTAACCAGACGCACTTTAACGAGGCCGTGGGCCGCGAGGTGCAGTTTGTGCAGGACAACCATTCGCGTTCGGCGCGCGGTGTACTGCGCGGGCTGCATTATCAGATTGAACATACGCAGGGCAAACTGGTGCGCGTCGTGGCCGGTGAGGTGTATGACGTGGCGGTGGATATGCGCAAATCGTCGCCTACGTTTGGCCAGCACGTGGGCGTGTTGCTCAGCGCCGAAAACAAACGTCAGTTCTGGGTGCCAGAAGGCTTTGCCCATGGTTTTTTTCGTGACCTCGGACTACGCAGAATTCCTCTATAAAACAACTGACTACTGGTTTAAAGACCACGAACGTGCCGTGCGCTGGGATGACCCGGCGCTGGGCATTGAGTGGCCCGCCATCGGCGGTACGCCGCTGTTGTCGCCTAAAGACGCCGCTGCGCCCTTGTTGCGCGATGCGGATACGTTCCAGTAATACGGTCACCAAGGATTACTAACATGGCGCTTATTCCAGTCATTCTGTCGGGCGGTTCCGGCACCCGGATGTGGCCGCTGTCGCGCGCGGGCTATCCCAAACAATTTCTGGCGCTGAACGGCGAGCACAGCTTGCTGCAGCAAACCGCAACGCGCTTGCAAGGCCTGGCCGATGTGGCCGCGCCCATCATCATCACCAATCAGGACCAGCGCTTTCTGGTAGCCGAGCAACTGCGTGCCATCCATGTAGCGCCGCAATCGCTGGTGCTGGAACCGGTGGGCCGCAATACCGCGCCCGCCGTCGCCGTGGCCGCCGTCATCGCCGCGCAATCGGACCCGGAAGCCCTGCTGCTGGTGCTGCCGTCCGATCACGTGATTGAAGACACGGCAAAATTTCGCGTGCTGGTGGACCAGGCGCGTGCCGCCGCAGGGCAGGGCAAGCTGGTGACGTTTGGCATCCAGCCCACGCGCGCACACACCGGCTATGGCTATATTCGCCGCAACATGCCGCTGGCGGGCGCCGCCGGGGCGTATTCGGTGGAGCGCTTTGTAGAAAAAAACCGAATGCCGAGACGGCACAGCAGTTTGTCGATGAAGGCAATTACTACTGGAACAGCGGCATGTTCCTGTTCAAGGCCAGTACCTATCTGGCTGAACTGGAACGGCTGCAGCCCGAGATGCTGGCGCAAGTGAAACTGGCCATCGACAAGGGCCAGCGCGATCTGGACTTCTTGCGGCTGGACCCGGAAGCTTCCAGGCTTGCCCCAGCGATTCGATCGATTACGCCGTGATGGAACGCACCGCGCAGGCCGCAGTGCTGGAAGCCGCTGATCTGGCTGGAACGATATCGGCTCGTGGGCGGCGCTGTCGGAAGTGGCGCAGCACGATGCGGCCGGCAACAACCTGATCGGCGATGTGCTGGTCGAGAACGTCAGCAATAGCTATATCCGCACCGAAGGCCGCATGGTGGCCGCGATCGGGGTGCAGGATCTGGTGATTGTAGAAACCACCGATGCCGTGCTGGTGGCGCATAAAGACCATGTGCAAGACGTGAAGAAGATCGTCGACCGCTTGCAACAAGCGGGCCGTACCGAGCACTTACTGCATCGCCGTGTGTATCGGCCTTGGGGTAACTATGAAGGCCTGGATCAGGGCGATCGCTTCCAGGTGAAGCGCATTGTGGTCAAGCCGGGCGCATCGCTGTCGCTGCAGATGCATCACCATCGCGCCGAACACTGGATTGTGGTGCGCGGCACCGCCAAGGTGGTGAATGGCGACAAAGAACTGCTGCTGTCGGAAAACCAGTCCACCTATATCCCGCTGGGTGCGGTACACCGGCTGGAAAACCCGGGCAAGGTGATGCTGGAGTTGATTGAAGTGCAATCCGGCGCCTATCTGGGCGAGGACGACATTGTGCGGCTGCAGGACGTGTACGGCCGCGGCTAAGTGTTTTGAGGGCTACGGCTCTCGATCCAATCGAACCAACCGCGCCAGCATCATGCTGGCGCTTTCATGACGGGATGCTGCTATGACCACATTGACCTGCTTCAAGGCCTATGACATTCGCGGGCGGCTGGGCGACGAGTTGAACGAAGACATCGCCTGGCGCATCGGGCGCGCCTTTGCCGAACAGTTCAAACCCAAACGCGTGGCAGTGGGCGGCGATGTGCGCCTGACCAGCGAGTCGCTCAAACTGGCGCTGGCCAATGGCTTGATGGATGGCGGCGTTGATGTAATCGACCTGGGCCTGACCGGCACCGAGGAAGTTTATTTCGCCGCATTCCACCTGGATGTGGACGGTGCCATCGAAGTGACCGCCAGCCACAATCCCATCGATTACAACGGCATGAAGCTGGTGCTGGGCGGGGCGATTCCGGTGAGCGGCGACAGCGGCTTGCATGAGGTGCGCAAACTGGCCGAGGCCAATGAGTTTGCGGCGGTTGCACAACGCGGCACGCTGACGCAGCAGTCGGTGCTGGACGACTATATCTATCATCTGCTCGGTTATATCGATCTGAAAAAAATGCGGCCGCTCAAGCTGGTGGTGAACGCAGGCAACGGTGCCGCGGGCCACGTGATCGATGCGCTGGAAAAAGCCTTTGCCTGCGCGCGCGCGCCGATCCAGTTGATCAAGCTGTACAACGAGCCGGACGGCACCTTTCCGCATGGCATTCCCAACCCGCTATTGCCGGAAAACCGTGCCGCCACTTCGGACGCGGTGCGCGAACACAAGGCGGATATGGGCATCGCGTGGGACGGCGACTTTGACCGCTGCTTTCTGTTTGATGAGCACGGCGAGTTTATCGAAGGCTATTACATCGTCGGCTTGCTGGCGGAAGCATTTCTGCAAACCATCCGGGCGAGAAGATCATCCACGACCCACGGTTGACCTGGAACACTGTGGAAATCGTCAAAGCCACCGGCGGCGTGCCGGTGCAGAGCAAAACCGGCCATGCGTTTATCAAGGAGCGTATGCGCGCCGAAAACGCGATTTATGGCGGCGAGATGAGCGCACACCACTATTTCCGCGATTTTGCCTATTGCGATAGCGGAATGATCCGTGGCTGCTGGTGGCGCAGTTAATCAGCGTGAAAGACAAGGCGCTGTCGCAACTGGTATCAGAGCGCATCAGCCAGTTTCCGTCCTCGGGTGAGATCAATCGCAAAGTGCCCGACGCGGCTGCGGCCATTGCCCGCGTGCGTGGCGAATATGAAGGACATGCAAGTCTGATCGACGAGACTGATGGCATCAGCATGGAATATGGCAGCTGGCGCTTTAATCTGCGTTCATCCAATACCGAGCCGGTGCTGCGGCTGAACGTGGAAAGCCGTGGCGATCATGGCTTGATGCTGCAACAGACCGAGCGGATTTTGCAGTTGGTGGATGCGGCATAAGGCGGGATCGCGGGCGTGATATTGCGGCGATGGCCGATGATCAAAACGCCCGCTGTATTTGCGGTCCCGCGCCTGCCCGCAGCGCTGATCTTTGGGCAGGACAATAAAAAAACGGCAGCCGAAGCTGCCGTTTGTTGTTGCTGCGGCGGATTAAACGCTGCGGCGACGTGCGCGTGCTGCAACCAGTGCAACCAGGCCCAGACCCATCAGGGCATAGGTTTCAGGTTCCGGTACCGGAGCGGTCGGGCCAGCGCCGACTGCGAAGATACCCAGCGAGAAGTTGCCTTGATTCAGGTAGCCAGCACCGGTGCCTTTCAGCACATAGGTGTAGACCGCGCCCGGATCAAAGGTCACGCCCAGATAGCTGTTGGCGCCCACAGTGCCCAGCAGGGTGGAGCCTTCATACAGCGACAGCGACGAGTTCAGGAAAGAGAACGCGTTCGGCACATCAGCGATGGAGTAGTAGGCGGTCAGTGCGCCAGCCAGGGTGCCGGTGTCCAGCGTCCACGAACCGGTGTATTCGCCGGTGACAGGGCCCGCTGCGGTGTAGACGTTAATACCCTCAGCGATGGTGCCCAGGTCGGTTGCGAAAGCGCCGGCAGAGGCGGTGACCAGCGCGAGGCTGGCGATAACGGTACGAAGTTTCATGTGTAGATCTCCTTGGCAAGTCGGATGGTTTTGTGCCGTTGGTAATACCTTATGGGGTCCCCGTGACATCAAGCTGTGCGTGCGTCCTTAAGGACGCTTACCAGCAGCTCCCATTCCGGTTCGTGGCCCGGCGGGATTGCTCGATACTGCTTGGGCATCGAGACTTGTTGTGTGCAGCTGAAATCGCAATACGCAGGGTCTTTCTCACCGCGCGCTTTGCACCTGATTTCAGTTGTTGCATGCTACCAAGTAAGCTCTATTCTTTCAATAACTTTTTTGCTTTTCGGCGGTAAAACGCAGGAATTTGTAAGAAATACAGTAAATCCTGATAAAGAATAGGCGAAAAAACGGCGCTTTTCGGGTGCTGCTGGCGCACCGATCTGGCGCGTGTCAGAATCCCGCGCCGCGCTACAACGCCCAAGCTGCGTTGGATTGCAGGCTTTATTAAAGTAAAACGTCAGTATTCGTAAGTGCGTTTCTGCGACTACAGTGCGCGCGATTATTTCGGCTGCGCCAGCGTGGTGCACGCCTCTTAGTACACAGGACAACAGCACGTGGCCGATAAACGGTGGCAAATCTGGTGCCGAGTCGTCGACAATTTTGGCGATATCGGCGTTTGTTGGCGGCTGGCACGTCAACTACATCACAACTACAACGCGGCGGTGACGCTGTGGGTGGATGATCTGGCTACCTTTGCGCGACTGCATTCGGCGGTGCAACACGCGCCGCTGCAGTCGGTCGAGGGCGTTACCGTGTGCCACTGGACCGAGGCCACGGTCAGTGCGCCCGAGGCAGATGTGGTTATCGAAGCCTTTGCCTGCGAGTTGCCCGCCACTGTCGTAGCCGCAATGCGCCAGCAGCAGCCACCGCCGTTGTGGCTGAATCTGGAATACCTGTCCGCCGAAGCTGGGTGAGTGATTGCCACGCTTTGCCCTCGCCGCAAGGGGGAGGACTGAACAAGTATTTCTTTTTTCCTGGCTTTAGCAGCGGCACGGGCGGGGTGTTGGGCGAAGATGATCTGCCCGCCCGCCGTGCCGCCTGGGGCCCGTCG
>BBFD01000008.1 GCA_001313065.1 Silvimonas sp. JCM 19000 | reverse complement strand
CCCCCCGAATAGTGCTAAGCGCGGGCGAGTTGTTTCAGCGCCAGCTTGATGCCCTGCGACACATCGATATCCGCCGCCATGTCTTTCATTGCATGCGCGGCTTCTTTTTTTCGTTGTAACCCAGCGCCAGCAAGGCGTGCAGCACATCGCCACGGCCGCCGGTGACTTCGGGCGCGGCCAGCTTCAGCCACCGGTCGCAGCGGGCATGCTGCCGATTTTGCCTTTGAGCTCCAGCACCAGACGCTCCGCGGTTTTCTTGCCGATGCCGGGCACGCGCGACAAGCGCACGGTGTCTTCGGTCGCAATTGCCACCGCCAGCTCATCCGCCTGCAGGCCGGACAGGATCGCCAACGCAATCTTGGCGCCGATACCGGTAATCTTGATCAGTGCCCGGAACAGATCGCGTTCCGCCCGGGTGGCAAAGCCATACAGCAACTGCGCGTCTTCGCGCACCACCAGATGAGTAAACAGGCTGACCGCCTCGCCACATGCGGCAACACGTAGATGGTACTCATCGGCGCGTCGACTTCGTAGCCCACACCGCCAACATCGATCACCAGTTGCGGCGGTTGTTTTTTTTCCAGCAGTTTGCCGGTGAGGTGTCCAATCATGAGGGTGTCCGCAAGGGAAGTCGGAAAAAAGAGCGCCCGATTATACCGGGCAACCGGGTCTGATCAGCGCCTGGTTCAGGTCAGGCGGCCACGGCGGATTTTGAGCCCACCGCCCAGTTGCTTGAGCGCGCTGCCCGCGTGGTTGGCATGAGTTAACGCCACCGCCAGCGCATCGGCGGCGTCGGCTTGTGGCAAGCCGTTGAGCCGCAACAAACGCTGCACCATATGCTGCACTTGTTCTTTATCGGCATGCCCATTGCCCACCACCGCCTGTTTGACCTGCAAGGCGGTGTATTCAGAAATCGGCAGTTGCGCCAGCACCAGCGCAGCAATCACGGCGCCACGCGCCTGGCCCAGCAACAGCGTGGATTGGGGATTGACGTTGACAAAGACCAACTCCACCGCGGCCACCTTGGGCTGGTAGGCCGCGACCACCTCGGCGATGCCTTTTAGCAGACTGTCGATACGTTCGGGCAAAGTGCCGCCGACCGGGGTGCGAATACAGCCCGAGGCCACGTAATGGCGATGCTGGCCGTCGATATCAAGCACACCAAAGCCGGTCACACGTGAGCCCGGATCGATGCCAAGCACGCGCATTATTGTGGTCCCGACGGCACGACCAGCTCGCTGTTGCGGGTAAACGTCCACACCCGCGGCACGATCAGCACGGTTACCGGATTACCTGCCGCATCAACCAGATTTTTTAGGCAGCGGCGCAAATGGCGCGCTGCGGTACACCAGCGCAACGGCGGCCTGGTCCAGCGCCCGATTGCCCGAGCTGCGATCAACCGTCACGGTGCGCAAAGAGCCATCGCGATTTACTTCAACGGTGAGGGTGAGCGAGCCATACAACTTGTTGCCGCGCGCATCAACCGGGTAGAGCGCAGTGCCCAGCCGTTCCACTTTATGGCGCCACTGGTCTTCCCAGCCTGCCGTCTGGCTTTTGATTGCCGGCACGCCGATCGACGCTTTACGCGGACGTTGCTGATATTCGTTGACCTCGCGCTCGATCTTGCCAGCCTGGCCGCTCATGTCTTTAAGCTGCGGCGTCTGTTTTTTGCGCATCCTGGCCATGGGCCTGTTGCGTTTGCTGCTGCGCTGCCGGATTATCCAGCGCGCTGACCTGATTACGGGTTTGTTTGATTTGCGACATCAACTGCTGCTGGCTTTGTTCAAGCTCGCGCGTTTCTTTAAGCAGTTGTTGCAGTTCGGTATCGGTCTTGTCGTCCTTGACCGGCAGCGGGCTGGCCGCTTGTTGGTTGGCATCGGTATTGCCGCCCGCATCCAGATTGACCTGAGCGCGCACCTTGCTTTGGTGGGCGCCGTGGCGGTGGCCTTGTTAACCAGCTCAACCTGTAGGAATTGACTGGACAGCGCCGGGTCTGGCTGCGGACTTACAATGCGGATGCCCAGGATGGTGGCGGCATGGAGCAGCGCAGACACGACAAGAGCTGTCGTCATGAAACGTTGCGCGCGATCCATTCCCTGCATATCCGTGAGTGTGAGCATCGGCGGAGTGTAGCATAGCGATTACGCAATTCTGCGCGGGCCGCCCGGCGCTGCGTTTTGCAAGCCTGACCGGCATTGTTAATATGCGCGACGGCCTTATATTGAGGAAGACCAAAAAAAATGCGAGCCTGTGTGTTGTTGATCGCGACCGTACTGCTTGGCACCGGGGCAAGCGCCCAGGCGGCTGAGGACGGCGCCAAAGTCGCGGCCAAATACAATTGCCTGGCGTGCCACGCGGTGGACCACAAGATTGTGGGCCCCGCCTATCGGGATGTGGCCAACAAATATCGTGGCCAGCCGGGCATCGAAGCAAAGTTGATGAAGAAAGTAAAAGAAGGCGGTGGCGGTACCTGGGGCACCATCTCCATGCCCGCGCAAGTCATCGGCGACGATGATCTGCGCACCATCGTCAAATGGGTGCTGGCACAGAAATAAGTGCTGGCGGTTGGGGTAGCTGGTTTTGATGTCTTTTTTGATGAAGACCACGCGCCCGAAGAACTGGAATTGGCTGTTATTGCATTGGGCAGGGGACTTGATTAAGCTCCATGCCCATTTGGCGACCCACTGCGGCGTGTAAGCCCTGCTGCGGTACCGCCCGGTTCTGAGAAGCGAGACGACAATGGCCAAACTGACGGAACAAGACATCCTCGCCTGGCACGGGCCGGAAGAGGATTACATGAATGCCGATCATCTGCAGTTCTTCCGTGAACTGTTGCTGAAAATGAAGACCGAGCTGCTGGCTAACGCCAACCAGACCAGTCAGCATTTGCAGGAACAGGAAGCCACACCGGATCCTGCTGATCGCGCAACGCTGGAAGAAGAATACGCGCTGGAACTGCGCACCCGCGATCGCGAACGCAAACTGCTGCTCAAGATCGATTCGACCTTGCGCAAGCTGGACGACGGCTCTTACGGTTACTGCGAAGACACCGGCGAACCGATCGGCCTGGCACGCTGATGGCGCGTCCGACTGCATCGCTGTCGCTCGAGGCGCAAGAACGCCGCGAACGGCTCAAACGCCAGTACGCGGACTGAACGCGTGCTTTGCAACGCCTGCCGCCCGGTTGCGGCAGCGTTTTGCGCCTTGTCGTTCGGCAAGCGCGCTCTCCGGCCCTATGCCGCCTGCTGATTTCCCGCCGCGTTTAAAACATTCCGCTGTCATGCACCGCAACGGGGCCTTGCGCACCGCATGCGTACGCACTCTTGTCCGCACACGACGCGCACGTTACTCTAGCGCTTCCCCCTTACTCATTTTGCGGTGCAACATCTGCGCCGCGGCTGCCGCCCAGGACCGTTATGCAATACCAGACCGACGACGTGCGTATTCGTGAAATCAAGGAATTACTGCCTCCAGTAGCCATTCTGGAAAAGTATCCCGTCACCGAAACGGCATCGGCCACCACGTTTGCTTCGCGCCAGGCCATCCACAACATGCTGCGCGACGAAGATGATCGCCTGCTGGTGATCATCGGGCCCTGTTCCATCCATGATCCCAAAGCAGCGCTGGAATACGGCCAGAAGATCAAGGTATTGCGCGAACAATACAAAGACACGCTCGAAATCGTAATGCGCGTGTATTTTGAAAAGCCGCGTACCACCGTGGGCTGGAAAGGTCTGATCAACGATCCGTTTTTGAACGGCAGTTCAATATCAACGAAGGCCTGCGCATTGCGCGCAAGCTGCTGCTCGATCTGAACGACAGCGGCATGCCCACCGCAGGCGAGTTCCTCGACATGATCACGCCGCAATACGTGGCTGATTTGATGAGCTGGGGCGCCATTGGCGCGCGTACCACCGAATCGCAAGTGCACCGCGAACTGGCTTCGGGTATTTCTTGTCCGGTCGGTTTCAAGAATGGCACGGACGGCAATTTAAAGATCGCCATCGACGCGATACGTGCAGCTTCGGTGCCGCATCACTTTTTTGTCGGTGACCAAGATGGGCCATTCCGCCATTGTCTCCACCGGCGGCAATCCGGACTGTCACATCATTCTGCGTGGCGGCAAAGAACCCAACTACGACGCGCTGCATGTGCAGGCGGCCATGAAAGACCTGAGCGATGCTGGCCTCGAGCCCAAGCTGATGGTCGATTTCAGCCATGCCAACAGCCGCAAAGACTATCGCCGGCAGATTGAAGTGTCGGGCGAAGTCAGCGCGCAGATCGCCGAAGGCAACAAGGCCATCTTTGGGGTGATGATCGAAAGCCATCTGGTGGCCGGCCGCCAGGATCACGTGGAAGGCCAGCCGCTGTGCTACGGTCAGTCGATTACCGACGGATGCATTGGTTGGGATGATTCCGAGAACGTACTCAAGCAATTGTCCGAAGCCGTGGCGCAACGCCGCGCGCTGGGGCAGGTCGGGCGCTAGGCCCTGACCTCTACGCTGCACAAAACCAAACGCTTCGGGGCGTTTTTTTGTTGCCCGGCACCAAGCACCGGCATATACAAACCATCCGCATGAACTGCCCGACCTGGACGCGGACCAAGCATGGTGTAAGCTTCAGACACTCTTCGTTTGCCGGTAACCCGATGCCTTTACTCCCGATGCATTTGTTGGCGCTCAACCGTGACCCCACGCTGCCGTGGCGGCAAGGCGTTTCTTCGGGGATATCGGTTGCCGTGCCCGCGCTGATCGGGCTGGCGCAGAACGAGCCGGTCGGCGCGCTACTCGGTGCCATCGGCGGCCTGTACGCCAGTTTGCTCGACTATGGCGGCACCGCGCGCCACCGCCTGGCCACGCAGTCGTTCGGGCTGTGTGTGATTGTTGGCAGCGGCGCGCTTGGCTTATGGCTGGGTCCGCATCACATCATGATGTTTCTGCTGCTCGGCCTGCTCACCTTCTGCATCGGCTGGATTGATGGGCTTGGCGTAGCGATGGAAAACATCTTCCGCTTTGCCGCCCTCGCCCTGGTCCTGTACGCCTATATCCCGGCGCCACCGGGCGCGGCTTTTCTGTATCTGGTGATCGGCATCTGCATCGGCGTGGCCACCATCCTGATCGACGACAAGCTGTACCCACGTGCCGCCATGCCCCGCCAACACAACGGGCTGCGCAATGGCTTTCGGCGCGTGCTGGATGGCCATAGCGCCGGGGTCTGGCATGCGGTTGGCTTTTGCTTTACCTCATGCGTGGCGCTGTGGCTGGCGCAGCATCTGCATTACGCGCGCCCGGCCTGGGTGATTGCGGTGGTGTTGTTTGTAACGCGGCCCGATGGCATCGATAGCCTGACCCGTTTGTTCCGCAGCGTATTTGGCGCCTTGGTCGGCGTGGCGCTGGCGTGGGCGGTAACGCGTTTAACGCCGCATAGCTGGGCTTTGTACGTGTGGGCGGTGCTGTTCGCCACATTGCGGCCCATGGCGATGGTGCGCAATTTCTGGATACATTACGCGCTGATGACGGCGATGCTGATGGTGCTGTTCGATATCTTGTTGCTACCGGAAGGTCGCGGCGCCGAGGTGTCGCTGTTGCTGGTGCGCCTGCATGGTGTGCTGCTGGGCTCGGGCATTGCGCTGATCGGCATGGTTATCTTTAACCCGCAGGCACGCGGCTATTTTATTGATGAGATGCGCCAGTCGCCGATGCACCGCTGGCTGTCACGTTCACGCATCCGGCAGGATTAACGCCGCGCGTGCAGCAGTTCACGAACATGGCGTTCGACGTCGGCGGCTTCAATTTCTCCGCGCGTGCCGTGGCCAGCAACGGCGCTCAAATCCACCCCCAAGCGCGCCGCCAGCTGCGCCGCCGCCAGGCTGACCACCAGATAGCCTGCACGGGCCACTTGGGGGTCCGATAATGCCGGTGGCTCGTCGTCGCCTTCTTGTACCGGCGGCGGCAAAATTTCCAGCCATTCGCCGTCTTCTTCTTCCACTTCCATCATCAGCAACAAGGCGGCGGATTCCACCTGATCACCCGCTGCCACCACAAACTGCTCGATCACGCCCGCCCCGGGCGCGCGGATTTCAGTACGCTGCCCATCCAGCGACAAAGTCAGCAGCAAGGCTTCCGCCAGCACCGGGCTGCCCGGCGCGGCGTGCAATTGCTGCACCACAGCTTGGCCAACAAATTCGGGGGCGCAGATCAGGTGGGTGGTGGTTTCCAGAGTCATGAACGGGATAGCGGCTGGCAGGTGAGCGATTAATATCAAACACAGTGCTTTGATATGTACCAATATTCGCAATAGCTGGCGCCTTTAAAATAGCGCCGTTTTTTTTGCGAAGCGCGGCGGGCTTGCAACACCACGCGAATGTCCGCCAGCATACTGATCCATGGCGCAGCATGCACGCTTCTTCAGTCTGGCCGGTGCTTGCAGCCTGCTCCACGTGGAACAGTCGGCCTCCGGCCATGCCATGTCGCCACAAGCGGCTTAACAACAGCAGTGCGAAGACCCGGTCTGCGCGCGGAGAACTCTGTCATGAACGAATTGATTCTGATCATTAACGCTGGCTCTTCCAGCATCAAGTTTTCCTTGTTCGAACAAACCGCAGCCGACCCCGTGCTGCAGTTCAATGGCCAGGTCGATGGCATCTTTACCCAGCCACAGTTCAGCGCCAAAGATGCCGGCGGCCAGAAGATTGCCAACGAGCCGCTGCCTGCCGACTCCCCCAAAAGCCATGACACCGCGCTGCGCTACGTGCTGGACTGGCTGAAAGGCCATACCGAGGGCCGCAAGCTGGCGGTGATTGGGCATCGTGTGGTGCACGGTGGCACCGGCTTTTCGCAACCGGTGCGGGTCACGCCCGAAGTCATCGCGCAGCTGGAACTAACCATCCCGCTGGCGCCACTGCATGCGCCGCACAATATCGGCCCGATGAAAATCCTGGCCGGCCTGTTGCCTGATGTGCCGCAAGTGGCTTGTTTTGACACGGCGTTCCACCGTACCCAGCCCGAGCTGAACCAGTTGTACGCGCTGCCACTGGAACTGGCCGAGCGTGAAGGACTGCGCCGCTGGGGCTTTCATGGCCTGTCGTATGAATACATCGCCAGTGTGCTGCCGCAGATCGATGCCAAGGCGGCGGCGGGTCGTACGGTGGTGTGTCACCTTGGCAATGGCGCGTCGATGGCAGCACTGCTCGGCGGCGTCTGCCAGCTCACCACCATGGGCTTTACCGCGCTCGAAGGCCTGCCTATGGGCACGCGGACTGGCACGCTTGACCCGGCCATTGTGCTGTTCTTGATGTCGCACCTGAAAATGAATACCGCCGAAATCGAAACCCTGTTGTACAAGGAATCGGGTCTGCTCGGCTTGTCGGGCATTTCCAGCGATATGCGCGAGCTGCACGCCAGCAGCGATGCGCGCGCCAGGCTCGCGGTCGATTACTTTGTAAATCGCATCGTGCAGCAAGTAGGCAGCCTGACCGCCGCGCTGCAGGGCTTTGATGCGCTGGTCTTCACCGCAGGCATCGGCGAAAACGACGAGCACGTGCGCGCGGACGTGTGCAAGGCGCTGAGCTGGATGGGTGTCGAAGTCGATGCCGAGGTCAACAACACGCGTAGCAGCAAAGCGCGGCGTATTTCAACCGAGGCCAGCAAAGTGGCGGTGTATGTCATTCCCACCAACGAAGAACTGATGATTGCGCGTCATGCGCGCCGCGTGGTCGGTGTCTGAGCAATATTGTTTAATTTTGCGTAGTTTTACGGCGTAAGTTTATGTCCGGTTCTTGTAGGTAAGAAACTGACAAGCGCCGCGTCTATCCGTCAAAACCGCCGCTCACCCGCCTTTGGGTAGACGCGGCGGCGACGGCCTCCTTATCCTGAATTTCTGCTGGGAGGCCGTGATTTACCTATGAATTTGCTGATTCAACACCCCGTCGGTACTACCCATTCCAAATGGCTGCGCGCCGGTTATCGCACCCTGCGCGAGGAACCCATTCTTGCACTGAGCGTAACTTTATTGATTAGCGCCGCGCTCTGTTTGCAGTCGCTTATCCCGATCGACGACAGCGCCAACCACTGGCTGGTGCCGATGCTGGTATCGCTATTGGCTGGAGCGTGGTAATGCCACTGGCCTGGCGTCATCAACCTGCACTGGCGGGCCGTCCGGGCTGGTTGCGCTGGTGCGCGGCGCTGCCGTGGCTGCTGGCCATGGCCGTGCTGACCCAGGGCCTCAGCCGCTATATGAATACCCTGCCCGCCAGCACGCCCCTGCTGCCCGGCAAAATGCTGCTGGCCATTATGCTGTTCTTGCCGTGCTGGTTATTTGCGCCAGTATTGATTGTGATGGACCAAGCCGGCGTGCTGGATGCCTGCCTGACGGCCTACCGCTTGTTCTGGCGCAATCTGGGCAGCGTCATCTGTAACCAGGGCGCATTGCTGCTGGCGTGGCTGTGCGTGCCCTTGCTGCTCGATAATTCGCTCGCCAGCGGTGGCAATCCTGCCCTGAGCGCACTGGCGCCCTATCTGACGGCCATGGCGCATGCGCTGTTCTTTGTGCTGCTACAGGCCAGTAACTACGAAGCCTGGCGCGATCGCTGCGGCGCGCCTGATTGCCGCATTGGCCGAACGCTGCACCGGCGCTGTAGACAACCCTCCTGCTTATCACCAACATGTCGGCGATACGACATAAGGAAAGCAGGATGGAAGATTCAGGTTTGATTATCGATACCACGCCAGAGCCACGTCGCGTGCCGCTGGGACACAGCTGGACGTGGATACGCGATGCACTCCGCTTGTACCGGCAACATGCCGGGCGCTGGATCTTGATCAGCGTGAGCGTAATGGCTGTATTGCTCACGCTTGCCGCCATCCCCTACCTGGCATCGTCAGCCCCATCATCATGCCTTTGCTGCTGGGCGGCGCCGTCTGGTGTGCGCATCTGCAAGTCACTGAGGGCCTGCCGCCCGATTTCAGCACCTTGATGATAGGCCTGCGCAAGCACACGCGCAGTCTGCTGGGCGTGGGTCTGCTCTACGCCATCGGCGCCATGCTGATCATGATGGCCATCATGGCCGTGGTAGTAGCGCTGCTACCCGGCCACAATCCGGATGCTCTGCAAACCATGCAAAAGGCTGGCGAGCTGCCTGATCTGGGCGGTAATGGCTTCTGGATTGCCCTGCTGTTTGTGCTGGGGCTGATGTTGATCAACAGCATTTATTTCTTTGCACCGCCGCTGGTCATCATGCGTGATATCGGCGCGATGGCGGCGATGAAAACCAGCTACCTGGCATTCTGGCGTAACTGGCTGGCCTTATTGTTGTCGGGTTTGATCCTGGTCGTGCTGATTTTTTGTGGCAAGCATGATCATGACCATCCCCGCGCATCTGCTGGCCAGTATCAACCCCAACCTGGGCATGTTGCCCAGCTTGCTGTTGCTGCTTGCGGTCATGCCGTTGACGTTTTTTTGCTCAACTACACGTGCTATGCCGATGTGTTTAGCTCGATAACCGCAGAAGGTTGATCGTGAAGGAAAGTCCGTTCAAAGGTAAGACCGGCGCACAGCGAGTGCTGAATGCGCTGGGTTATTCACTTGATGGTCTGGGCGCGGGCTGGCGCAATGAGGCAGCCTTCCGCCAGGTTGCCTTGCTGGCGGTACTGGGGATAGCGATTTCACTGTTTATCCCCTTGCAACCGTGGGCGCACGCTGCGGTCATTGGCAGTCATTTTCTGACCGTGATTGTGGAATTGCTTAATTCTGCGGTCGAAGCGGCGGTCGACCATACCTCGCTGGAGCGGCACGAACTAGCCAAGCGGGCCAAGGATCTGGGCAGTGCCGCGCAACTGATATGCCTGATCAATCTGGCGGCCATGTGGGTGATGGCCTTGGCGCATCTGCACACCTAGACGACTCTTCCGGCGCTGCGCCGTGCAATAAAAAAAGCGCTCGATGTAAAGATCGAGCGCTTTTTTTTATTGCGGCTAATTTCGAGAAAATCTCGTCAGCAATTAACCGTTTTTTTCTTGAATTCCTTGATCACGTGCTGCTGCCGGCGGCTGACGGCCAGACGTTCTGGCACATCTTTAAGCACCGCCACCCAATGCGTTTCGCCGCCATTGGAAGGCATCTTTTCAAAGCCAACCAAAGAATCACGCGCCACCAGGCAATTGCGGTGGATACGCACAAACCGGCTGCCGAATTCTTCTTCCAGCCGGGTTAGCGAGTCTTCCAGCAAATACTCGCGTTCACGGGTACGCAAGGTGATGTATTTCTGCTCGGCCTTCAGATAGCGCGCCTCAGCCACCGGAATCAGATGCAGGCGGCCGCGTTCGGTCACGCTGAAATGGCTACGGGCATGCGATGCCGGTTCAGCTTGCGCCTGCGCAGCGCGCATCTCGGCCACGCGGTTGAGCGCGTCCAGCAAGCGCTCGCGGCGGATGGGCTTGAGCAAATAATCCACTGCGCGCACTTCAAAGGCGGCCACGCCATATTCTTCAAAGGCTGTGGCAAAGATCACAGCGGGCGGTTGCGACAGGCTTTGTAGTTCGCGCGCCAGTTCAATGCCACTCATTTGCGGCATCTGGATATCGATAATCGCTGCGTCGGCGTCCGCTTCGGCCAGTTGGGCCAGCGCGGAAACACCATTGGTGGCGGTACCCAGGATTTCAATCGGGCATTCGCTGGCGCAGTCATGCAATACGTCTTCAAGCCTGCGCAGTGCAGGCATCTCGTCATCCACCAGAAAAAAAAGGCGAAGCGGCGTCGTCATGGGTGATCTCTCTGTATGGCACCACAATATGCACTTGATAATAGTCGCTCGCTGCCTGTGTTGTCAGCGTAGCTTCAGCATCAAAATGCAATAGTAAACGCTCTCTGATATTTTCGAGAGCCATTCCGTTACCGCCATGTTCACGCACCGCGTCAGGTGGTGGCAGCGGGTTTTTTGACATCCAGGTGTATCTGATCGCGAAAACGAAAAAATATTCACCTGTATGGGTGCCGGATTCAGTGCAGGTTCCACCCCATGATAGACCGCGTTTTCTACCAGCGGCTGCAGCATCAAAGGGGGTACCGCGGCATCGCCCGGCATGTTCTCAGTATTCCATTGCACTTTTAACCGCCCGCCCAGCCGCACCATCTCGATATTGAGATAGCGTTTGGCCAGTTCCACTTCGCGATCCAGCCGCGACAGTTGCCGGTTATCTTTCATGACCACGCGAAACAGATCCGCCAGGTCTTCCAGCACTTGCTCTGCCTTGACCGGCTCATAACGGATCAGCGACAGCACCGCATTCAGACTGTTAAACAGAAAATGCGGCCGGATTCGCGCCTGTAGCGCCTGCAAACGCGCCTCTGATAACCTGGGCGATAAGGCGCGCTGGCGCAAATGAAAATAGCTGAGCAAGGTTGACGCCGCCACGATCATCACGATGGCGTCGGCCAGCAGCAAATCCCAGTCCGGCGCTTGCGGCGTGATCAGCAAACGGCCAAACGTGCCGCCCAACGCCGCCAGCGCACAGGTGGCGACCACACCGCGGGTATAGCTCAGGCGGGTGAGCAGCGGGTTGGCAAGGCCCAACAGCAGCATAGCTGGCAGCAGTGAAAATTCCAGCCAAAGTACTGAATCAACAAAATGCTGCGGCCATGCCAGCCAGTTCTGCAGGCCGATCAGGGTGTAGATAAACAGCGCCAGGTGCATGACCACCAGGATGCGCAGGACGACTCCCATATTGCGGAAATCAGGCAATACATCAGTTTCGGCAGCGTTGGGATTCACGACGGGATCAATGTTTGAAGAATCAGGAGTCCATACACTATAGCGAACCGTTTACCTGGATTCGAACCATAGTCATGTCTTTGGCACTCATCTACAGCCGCGCCCTCGAAGGGCTGACCGCACAAGCCGTATCAGTGGAGGTTCATCTAGCCAATGGCTTACCTGCTTTTAATCTGGTTGGACTGCCCGAAGCCGAGGTCAAGGAAAGCCGCGAACGGTACGCGCGGCGATGGCCGTGGCGGGGTTTGAGTTTCCCGCTCGTCGGATCACCGTTAATTTAGCACCTGCAGACCTCCCTAAATCGTCCAGCCACTTCGACTTGCCGATTGCCGTCGGCATTCTGGCGGCAAGCGGTCAGTTAGCGGGGGCCGATCTGACACATTTCGAGTTTGCTGGCGAGCTTGGGCTGACCGCCGGACTGCGCCCGGTGCGTGGCGCTATTGCGTTGGCCCGTGCCGCACCGAGGCCGGACGCATTCTGATCCTGCCGGCGCAAAGCGCATCCGAAGCCGCGCTTTACCCCGGCGCCGACGTGCGCGCCGCGACCTCATTGCAAGAAATCTGCCGCTTTTTTACCCACAAACAACCACTGCCTGCGGCCGCAGCGCCCAGTTGGTTTGCGCCAAGCGACTACGCCGATCTGCGTGATGTGCGCGGCCAGCAACAGGCCAAGCGCGCGCTGGAAATCGCCGCCGCCGGGCAACACAGCTTGTTGATGGTGGGCACGCCGGGCACCGGCAAATCCATGCTGGCACAGCGTTTGCCCGGACTGATGCCAGCGATGGGAATAGAACAGGCATTGGAGACCGCAGCGGTGCGTTCGCTCACCCGCAAGGGCCTGGATATCAGCCAGTTTGGTTTGCGCCCGTATCGCGCGCCGCACCATACGGCTTCGGCGGCGGCGCTGGTGGGCGGTGGCTCGGTGCCGCAGCCCGGAGAAATCTCGCTGGCGCACAACGGCATCCTGTTTCTGGACGAATTGCCGGAATTTGATCGTAAGGTACTGGAAGTGCTGCGCGAGCCGCTGGAGCGCGGCGAAGTGAACATCAGTCGCGCGGCGCACGCGGTGACTTTCCCGGCGCGTTTTCAGCTGATTGCGGCGATGAACCCCTGCCCCTGCGGCTATCTGGGCCATGCCACCCGCGCCTGCCGTTGTACGCCTGAACAGATCAATCGCTACAAAGCCAGGCTATCCGGGCCGTTTCTGGATCGGCTGGACATGGCGGTCGATGTGCCTGCGGTCAGCGATATCACCTTGATGGGCGCGCCCGATGGCGAGACCAGCGCCACCATTGCAAAACGCGCCGCTGCCGCGCATGCCCGCGCCTGGCACGTCAGGGCAAGCCCAATGCCGCACTCAGCACGGCGGAGGTTGATCTGCACTGCCAGGCCGAAGAAGCCGCCCGCGAGCTACTGCATGCCGCGCTACAACGGCTTAATTTGTCGGCGCGCAGCTTTCATCGCGTACTCAAGCTGGCGCGTACGATTGCTGATCTGGCGGAGAGTGACGTTATCAGCGCCGGCCATGTGGCCGAAGCCATCCAGTACCGGCGCGGTTTGAGCTAAAGCTAGCGCCTTACCAGGCCCGGCGCAGCGACAAAGTGCTGGCCGGGGCCAACGCAATGGGTTCGGCGGGCGTAAACGACTGTTGCAGGATATCGACGCGGCGATGCCAGGCCTGGGCCAGATCGGCGGCCACCAGGCTATCGATGGCCTCGCGAAATACGCCCAGCACCACGCCGTGGCCTTCGCCCAGCAAACTGGGCAAGCGCCCCGGATTGCTGCGATTGCTGGCCAGCGGCAGGCTCCAGCTTTCGCCATTGAGCACCGCGCCCCAGAAATTAACCAGGCGCAAGCGCAGCGGTTTGAGATCGCCTTCCGGCAAGATGCTGCTGAATACCGCGTGCTGACGCAGGCGGCGCAGGAATTCGTCGACCACGGCATTGATGGTCGGAAACCCGATAAGTGTGGCTAGCGCGTACATAAGACGCTCCGTGTGTTGGCCCATTGTGCAGTTGTGACGGGCGCGACGCGGCAACGTTCCGCTTGCAACACAAGCTTAATGTACAGAAACCCGACCGCGTACCGACGGCGTTTGGCCCGGCGTGCGCGCTTTGTTAGACTGCGGCGCTTGAACCGCACTACCACCACAGGCTGTCATGAGCACTCCACGTTACGATGAATCCGCCGTCAAGGTGCTGAAGGGTCTCGATCCGGTTCGGCATCGCCCGGGCATGTATACGCGCACCGATAACCCGCTGCATATCTGTCAGGAAGTCATCGATAACGCCGCCGATGAGGCGCTGGCTGGCTTTGCCACGCGCATCGACGTGGTGTTGTATCGCAACCAGACCATGCGAGTGGCCGATAACGGCCGCGGCATTCCGGTGGGCATTCATCCGGAAGAAGGCGTGCCCACGGTGCAGGTGGTGTTTACCCAGTTGCATGCCGGCGGCAAGTTCGACAAAAAAAGACGGCGGCGCCTATGCCTTCTCCGGCGCCTGCACGGCGTGGGCGTGTCGGTGACCAATGCGCTGTCAACGCGGCTGGAAGTGGAAGTCAAACGCGACGGCCAGCAACATCGCATCGTGTTTGCCGGAGGCGAGGTCGCGGAGCCACTGGCACAGATCGGTACCTGCGCCAAAAAAGACACCGGCACGGCCGTGTTTGTGGCGCCGGACACCTCGTATTTTGATGCACCCAATATTCCGCAGGGCGAGCTGGAGCATCTGCTCAAATCCAAAGCCGTGCTGTTGCCGGGCCTGATCGTTACACTCAAGGTGGAGCAGGCAAACGGTGAATTTACTGAAAAAAAACATGGACTTACCCGGATGGCCTGACCGGTTATCTGGGCGAGCAGCTCACCGGTTACAGCCTGATTGTGCCGATCTTGCAGGGCGAAAAGTACATCGAGGGCATCGATGAAACGTTCGCGCCCGGCGAAGGCTGCGCCTGGGCGCTAACCTGGAGCGAAGACGGCCCCACCTCGCGTGAATCCTACGTCAATCTGATCCCGACCCCGGTGGGTGGCACGCACGAATCGGGCCTGCGCGATGGCGTCTTCCAGGCCGTCAAAAGCTTTATCGAATTCCATTCGCTGACACCCAAAGGGGTGAAATTGCTGCCGGAAGATTTATTCGGCCGCGCCTCCTTTGTGCTGTCCGCCAAGATTCTCGACCCGCAGTTCCAGGGCCAGACCAAAGACAAGCTCACCAGCCGCGATGGCCTGAAGCTGGTTTCGGCCATGGTCAAGCCACCGTTCGAGCTGTATCTGAACGAACACGTGGAACAAGGCAAAAAAAGCTGGCCGACCTGTGCATACGCGCCGCCCAGGCGCGGCAAAAGAATGCGCAAAAAAAGTGGAGAAGAAAAAAATCCAGCGGCGTGGCCGTATTGCCGGGCAAGCTCACCGATTGCGCCAGTGACGAAACCGCGCGCTGCGAGTTGTTCCTGGTGGAAGGGGACTCTGCGGGCGGCTCCGCCAAGCTGGGGCGGGACAAGGACTTCCAGGCCATTCTGCCCCTGCGCGGCAAGGTGCTGAACACCTGGGAAGTCGACCGGGACCAGATTTTTGCCAATAACGAAGTACACGATATCGCAGTCGCCATCGGCGTAGATGCGCACACCGCCGACGAAGCGCCCGATCTGAGCGGTCTGCGCTACGGCAAGATCGTGATCATGTCGGATGCCGACGTGGATGGTTCGCACATTCAGGTGTTGCTGTTGACGCTGTTCTACCGGCATTTCCCGGCCTGATCCGGCATGGCCATGTCTATGTGGCGCAACCGCCGCTGTTCCGGGTGGATGTGGCCGGCAGCGGTAAAAGCAAGCCGCCGCGCAAATTCTATGCGCTGGATGAAGGCGAACTGACCGCGGTGCTGGACAAACTGCGCGCCGAGAAAATCCGCGAGAACGCGTGGAGCATTTCACGCTTTAAAGGCCTTGGTGAAATGAATGCCGAGCAGCTGTTTGATACCACCATGAACCCGGACACGCGCCGCATGTTGCGCGTAGGCGTGGGCACCGATGTCGCCAGCAATACGCGCGAACTGATGCATATGCTGATGGGCAAGACCGAAGCATCCAGCCGCCGCGCGTGGCTGGAAGCGCGCGGCAACCAGGTGGAAGCCGATATCTGAGCGCTGGTCGTTCGCAGCAAAAAAGAGCCGGATCGTAACGATTCCGGCTCTTTTTTTTGTGCCGCATTTATCGCGCCGCCGCCAACTCCTCGATGCAGGCGCGCAACTGCTCGTGCCAGCGATAAAGCTCGGCCGGATCAAGCAGCACGGCGTGTACCTCGGCGGTGGCGGCGTCGTTCTGTTGCTGCGCTTCGATGCGCTGATGCAACTCGGTGATTGCCGCACCCAGGGTATCAATGCCGCCACGCGTGGCGCTGGTTTCGCCATGAATCTGTTCGACCAGCTGCGCGATTTCTTTGGCAGCATGGGCGGTGCGTTCTGCCAGCTTGCGCACTTCGTCCGCCACCACCGCAAAGCCGCGCCCGGCCTCACCCGCGCGTGCCGCTTCAATCGCGGCGTTCAACGCCAGCAGATTGGTCTGCCCTGCCACACCGGTAATGACTTCAACAAACTGGCCGATGCGGCTGGATTCGCTTTCGAGCGCGCCCACCGTGGCGCCGGTACTTTCCAGCAATTGATCGATGCGGCGATATTCCGCAGCAAAATCCGGCGCGCTGTGTTTGCCGCCGTCTGCCTTGGCCGGTGCTTGTGCCGCGCGTTGCACCGACTGCGCCAATTGGGCCAATTGCGGCGCAACGTCGGGCAAGCTGGGTGCGGCAACTGGCGCTGGCGCCGCGGCTTGCATATTCAGCGAACGCAAAAATGCTTCGTCGCGCTCATGTTTTTTTCGATCTGTGCGCGCAACTGCCGGTTTTCTGCCAGTGCCTGGTCTAGCGCCTTTTGCACGCTTTGATCTTTCGGTTTATCGAACCACATCAAAAAAAACTCCCCTTCCCTGATATTTTTTTTATGTATGCCGAGCTGCCCCCATCTTTGCATGCAAGCGGCATAATCGGGCACTAGTATAGTGAAGCCCGTCACTCACGTATAAACCATCCAGCATGCCCGCCATTACACGTATCTATCTCGCCGGCCCCGGCGTGTTTCGCCCCGACGCGGTGGTCTGGGGCGCTCGTCTCAAAGCGGCGTGCGAATGGCATGGCCTGCAAGGTTTATACCCGCTGGATCAGGCGGTGCCTGCTTTCGAGAGCGAAGCGGAAAAGCGGCGTTGGATCTTTCGGCAGAACTGCGGACTGATCGCACGCGCCGACGCGGTATTGGCCGACGTGCGGGCATTCAGGAGCGAATCAGAACCCGACTCCGGCACCGCATTCGAAATCGGCGCCGCCTTTGCGCTGGGCAAGCCCGTGTGGCTATGGCTGCCAGGCATCGCGCGGCAGACGCCGATGCACCGCCGAATCAAGAATGCACAGCACTTCGGGCATTGGGCCGATCCGCAGGGCCACGCCATCGAAGACTTTGGCGCTCCGCTCAATCTGATGCTGTGGGAAGCCGCCGAGAGCGTGATTACCGACCTCGAACCAGAAAACGCCATCCAGACTCTGGCCCGCGAGGCGCGCCTGCACCGTTGAACCTGGCGCGACGTTTCACGTGAAACATAGGCACCACCGGGTTACACATGGCTGCCCATGCCACGCGCGGGGCGGCTACAATGCCGGCTGACTTGTATCCGGCCGCACTGCCATGTCCGATCTCCCCCCTGTAGAACACGAAGAAGAACTCGTCCCCGAGCAAGGTGGCGGCAATCGCCGCTACGTGACGGCTGATGTTTCCACCAGCACGCCCGATGATGGCGAATCGGTGCAACTAGCTGGTATGCCGAGAAAAGTTATCTCGAATACGCCATGAGCGTGGTCAAGAGCCGTGCCCTACCCCAAGTCGAAGACGGCCAGAAACCGGTACAGCGCCGCATTCTTTATACGATGCATCAGCTGGGTCTGGTTGCGAGCGCCAAGCCGGTCAAATCCGCGCGTATCGTCGGTGAGGTACTGGGCAAATTCCACCCTCACAGCGACCAGGCCGCGTATGACGCGTTGGTGCGGATTGCCCAGGACTTTTCGATGCGCTATCCGCTCATCGATGGCCAAGGCAACTTTGGCTCACGCGATGGCGATGGCGCTGCAGCCATGCGCTACACCGAGGCGCGTTTGACGCCGATGGCCGAGCTGCTGCTGAGCGAACTGGACGCCGGCACCACAGATTTCATCCCCAACTACGACGGTGCCTTTGAAGAACCGCTGCTGTTACCGGCACGCTTGCCCATGCTGCTGTTGAATGGCGCTTCCGGCATTGCAGTGGGGATGGCCACCGAGGTGCCGTCGCATAACCTCGGCGAAGTGGCCGAAGCCGCAGTCTCGCTGATCCGTAATCCGCAAGCCACGGTCAGCGATCTGATGCACATGGTCAAAGGCCCGGATCTGCCTGGCGGCGGCCAGATTATTTCGGGTTACAAAGATATCCTCAGCGCCTATGAAACCGGCCGTGGTTCGCTCAAATTGCGCGCGCTGGGAGAAAGAAGAAATGGCGCGCGGCCAGTGGCAGATGGTGGTCACCGAGCTGCCGCACGGCACCTCTACCCAGAAAGTGTTGGAAGAGATTGAGGAACTGACCAATCCCAAGGTCAAGAAAGGCAAGAAGGCACTGACGCAAGAGCAGATGCAGACCAAGCAACTGATCTTGTCGCTGCTGGATCGCGTGCGCGACGAATCGGGCAAAGACCAACCGGTGCGACTGGTGCTGGAGCCGAAGTCATCGCGGCAGAGCCCGGAAGAGCTGATGAATGTGCTGCTGGCACATACCTCGCTGGAAAGCTCGCTGTCGATTAACCTGGTATCGATCGGCCGCGACGGCCGGCCGCAGCAAAAAAATCGCTGAAGCAAATGCTGCAGGAATGGATCGATTTCCGTTTCGTCACCGTGCGCCGCCGCACCGAGCACAGGCTGCAGAAGGTCAACGACCGTATTCATATCCTGGAAGGTCGCTTGATTGTCTTCCTGAATATCGATGAAGTGATCCGCATCATTCGCGAGAGCGACGAGCCCAAGCCTGCCCTGATCGCCCGCTTTAATTTGAGCGACCGTCAGGCCGAAGACATACTTGAAATCCGCTTGCGCCAATTGGCACGACTGGAAGGCATCAAGATCGAGCAGGAACTGGCCGAGCTGCAAAGCGAACGCGCAGAGCTGGAATACCTGTTGGCCAATGCCGCCGCCATGCAAAAGCTGGTGATCAAGGAAATCGAAGCGGATCGCAAAAAGTACGCCGACCCGCGCCGCACCCTGATTGAGCAAGCCGAACGCGCCACCCTCGAAGTGGCGGTGGTGGATGAACCGACCACGCTGATCTTGTCGGAGAAAGGCTGGATGCGCGCGCGCCAGGGCCACGGCATTGATCTGCAAAACCTGGCGTTCAAAGATGGCGATGCCTTGCTGCGTCGATTGAGTGCCGCACCGTCGACCAGGTGGCGCTGTTTGGTACGGATGGCCGGGTCTATACCGTGGCAGCGGCTAGCATCCCTGGCGGTCGCGGCGATGGCGTGCCCGTCACCACGCTGGTGGAGCTGGCGCCCAAATCTCGTATCACTCAGATGCTGACCACGCAGCCGCACGATCACTTGCTGATCGCCAATTCGGCTGGTTATGGCTTTAGTTGCCTGTTTGAAAACCTGATGTCACGGCAAAAAGCGGGCAAGAGCTTTATCACCCTGGAAGAAGGTGAAACCTTGCTCAAGGTGGTGCCGTTTGTTCCACGTGAAACGTCGCTGGTGGCGTGTTTGACCAAGGCGGGCAAACTGCATCTGTTTGCGTTGAGCGAATTCAAGCAACTGTCTGGCGGTGGCCGTGGCGTGATTACGGTGGCATTGGACGATAAAGATAATCTGGCTGCGGTGACCGTTTCTGATGGCGAGACTCTGCGCCTGACCGGCACCGGCCGCGGCGGCAAAGCCGTGGAGCTGGTGCTTGATCAGAACGAGATGGCGCCCTATATCGGCAAACGCGCGCGCAAGGGCAAGCCCATCAACGCCGGTTTGAAGTTTCCTGGGTTTTGATCTCGCACTAAACAAAAAAAATAGCGACCGCACCAGGTCGCTGTTTTTTTTGCCCGCCCTCTCCTGCCCGCTCAGGCCAACAGCAATGCTTGCAGCGTCTCGGCGGCGCCAGCCGCACTGATGCTGTCCGCCTCCAGTGCCGCGATGATCTTTGCCGTAATCTCTGCCGTCGACAGCGCGCCGCTATCAAAGCGCAAGTCATACCGCATCAAACTGTGTACGCGCCCAAACTCCCATTCCGCCAAGCCGGGCGCACGATCGCCTCGGGCGGACTCGCGCTGTTGCAACACGGCCAGTGGACATTCCAGGCCTATCAAAACGCAATGATAGCCAGCCAGTTCGGTCAGCAATTCACGCGTCTCATCGGCCTCACACCACGCGTTATCGATGATCAGATGCAAACCCGCCTGCAGCAAACCGGGGATCGCATAATGAAATCCGCGCACCAGCGCCAGCCAGTCATAGCCGGCGCGGTGGATGATTTCGCCGTGCTGCAAGGCGTGTAGATCGGCCGGCGGTAAGCATCCAGCACGCTATCAATGGAGAAGTTGAGATATTGGTAGGGCAAGGCTTGCTGCAATGCCCGCGCCAGTTGCGTCTTGCCCGCAGACGAGCAGCCGTTCAATACAAAAAAACCTGAGGGCGTTGCATAAACTTCCGTTTTAATCAGCGGGCAGCAAGGGCAAACACAGTTCGTAATGGTGATCAAAATAGCGCTCGACCCGTGGACGCGAGGGATCAAGCATCACACGCGATTGGGCCAGCCAGGTCAGCATCAGATCACGCCAGCGCGGGCCAATATCCGCGCTGGGGCCGCTGTGGCGAAACACCGCCCATTGCCCGCCACGCAAGGTGTATTCACCCAGCCCGCGCGGAATGCGAACTTGCGGGCCGATGATCTGCGCCGCGTCATAGCGGCGTCTGCCAGCTGGGGTAGTCGCAGGATCGCTCCAGATCAAACCATAGCGGCGTTGCGGCGCAATGCCATACGCGGTGCAGGTTTTGCGGAAACGCGTCCACAGCAGATCGAGATGGTGGCCGTAGTCACCGACCTCGCGGATATAGACCAGGCGCTCGGCGGACCAGCTTTCCACGGTAATGCGCGCATCCACCTCGCAAACGTCCAATGGTAATCCGCTGCAGTACCGGCAATTTCCTGGCCCGGTTTGTAGGAGGTGGGGCCGAGGGTCTGCGTGCGCCACTCGCTCGCAGGCGGCGCGCCCTTGCGCCATTGGCTGGGGGTAAAGCCAAATTCGCGATGAAATGCGCGGCTAAAAGTGGCCGCAGAAGAAAATCCCACCGTCAGCGCGACTTTGCCTATCGGCATGCTGGGCACCCATTGCAGCAAAGAGGCTGCAGTCTCCAGCCGCAAACGCCACAAAAAAAACGCCTGGGGCGTGGTGGCGTAGCGCGACTGGAACCGCCGCACCAGATACCACGGCGAATAATGTGCGGCGTCGGCGAGGTCGGCCAGGCTGAGTGGTGCCGACAAATCGCGCACCATCCGGTTGATGGCGCGCTCAAGGCGCAGACAGGGCGTGGGCATGGTGAATCCTGTAACCAGGTAATGCGCGCTATCTTACCGCGCCGTCCCCTGCCCTTGCAGTCATGGCTGACGAGCCGTGTTCCACGTGGAACAGCATCAGCCTTTGACAGCGCTCGCTGCGGACGGCGCCGTCTCTTCTTCTTCGGCCGGCCGTGCCCAGAACATACGATCCGGCATGAACTGGCCCATGCCCGGGCGGAACGCGCTGCTCAGCGTCTGCCATGTGTATTCCTGCGCATCACGTACGCCCGCGCCGATCTCGGCACCGCTGGCCAAGCGCCCGCGATGGCGGCTGCCAAGGTCACGCCCGAGCCATGAAAGCTGCCCGGCAGACGATCCCAGTTATCGGCACGAACCCGGCCATTGCGCGAAAACAGCGTGTTGACCACTTTGGGCGTGTTCTCGTGCGTGCCCGTGATCAACACATATTCGGTACCACACTCCAGCAACCGGCTGGCAGCGGCGTCCAGCGGCAGATCTTCTTGCTCATCCGGATCATCCGACGCCAGCCGGCGCGCCTCGATACTGTTGGGCGTAAGGATCAATGTATGCGGAAGCAACAATTCACGCATGGCGCTAATCAGCTCTTCGGTGGAAAATTCGTCCCCACCGCCTGCACTCAGCACGGGGTCGAGCACCAAAGGGATGTCCGGATAGTCAGCCGCGATTTCTGCGATAACGGCGAGATTTTCTACACTACCCAGCAGGCCTACCTTGATCGCATCGATCTGCATGTCTTCAAGAATGTGACGCGCCTGGTCATGTAACCAGTCGGGTTCAACCGCTTGAATGTCCTGCAGGCCTGCGGAGTCTTGCACGGTCAGCGCAGTAATGATGGGCAAGGCATGACAGCCGAGCGAAGCCAGCGTGAGAATGTCTGCAGAGATGCCGGCACCGCCCGAAGGGTCATTTCCGTTGAATACAAGCACGAGTGGCGGGGTGGCGATCATGGGTGGCAACAATTATTTATCAGGTAGAATTCCGATTCTAAACCAAGCCAGAAAGTGGACCGCATGAAAAAATATATGTGCCTGATTTGTGGATTTATTTATGACGAAAACGAAGGCCGCCCTGAAGACGGCATTGCGCCCGGCACATTGTGGGATGACGTACCGCCCAACTGGACCTGTCCCGATTGCGGCGCACGGAAAGATGATTTCGAAATGATCGAAATCTGATGCATTGCTTTGACGCCACTTGTGTGGCGTTTTCCATTTATAAACTGTCTTGCGAGTTGCCATGCTCTGGGTAAAGGCGTTCCACGTTATTTTTTGTGATCAGCTGGTTTGCTGGCTTGTTCTACCTGCCGCGCATTTTTTGTTAACCTGGCCATGGAACAGGACGGCGCGGCCTATCAGCGTCTGCTGCAAATGTCCGGCAAGTTGCTGCGCTTTATGTCGCCTTTGTCCATCCTGGCGGTGCTGTTCGGGGTCTGGACGTGGTGGTTCTACAGCTTTGCCTCGGGCCCGGGCTGGCACTGGATCCACGCCAAACTGCTGCTGGTGGCATTTCTGGTTGGCTATCACCACGTGTGCATGCGTTTGCATAAAAACTTTGTGGCTGGCCGCAACACCCGCAGCCATACCTGGTATCGCTGGTTTAACGAGATTCCGGTGCTGCTGTTGGCCGGTATCGTCATCCTTGTCATCGTTAAACCGTTTTAAGGAGCGCCGCGATGGGTCAGGAAATCGAACGCAAATTTCTGCTGCAGGCAGACGACTGGCGCCAGGAGGTCAGCCGCAGCCAACAGATCGCGCAGGGCTACCTGAATGCAGACCCGGCTCGCACCGTGCGCGCCGCATCAAGGGCGATGCGGCCTTTATTACCATCAAAGGTAAAAACGAAGGCATCGCGCGGGCGGAATTTGAATATGCCATCCCGCTGGAAGACGCCCGGGATCTGCTCAAGCTGTGCCCCAACGTGCTGGATAAAACCCGGCACGAAGTCCATCGCGATGGCTTTGTTTGGGAAATTGATGAATTCCATGGCGATAACGCTGGCCTTATCGTTGCTGAAATTGAATTACCCGCAGTAGATACCCCTTTTGCCAAACCCGACTGGCTGGGTGCAGAAGTGTCGGGCGATCCGCGTTATTACAATAGTGCGTTGTCCACCCTGCCTACTGCCGTTGGCCCCGGAGCTGATTTATGTCCCGTAATAACGATTTATTCGACGCCGCTTTTAAACATATTCCCGGTGGCGTTAATTCGCCGGTGCGCGCTTTTGGTTCGGTGGGCGGTACCCCGCCGTTTATCCAGCGTGGCCATGGCGCATATATCTGGGACGCTGACGACAAACGCTATATCGATTACGTGGGATCGTGGGGCCCGCTGATCCTTGGCCATACGCATCCCGAAGTGATCGCCGCGGTCGAAAAAAGCAGCGCGTAACGGCCTGAGCTTTGGCGCACCGACCGCCGCCGAAGTCGAACTTGCTGATCTACTGTGCCAATTGCTGCCTGCACTCGACCAAGTGCGCCTGGTGTCCAGCGGCACTGAAGCCACCATGAGTGCCATTCGCCTGGCGCGCGGTTTTACCGGTCGCGACAAGCTGATCAAATTTGAAGGCTGCTACCACGGCCACGCAGATAGCTTGCTGGTTAAAGCCGGCTCGGGCTTGCTGACTTTCGGCAATCCGTCCTCCGCGGGCGTGCCCGCAGCGGTAGCGGCCGATACCATCGTATTGCCTTATAACGATGTCGCCGCGTTGGAAGCCTGCTTTGCCGAAAACGTGGGCAAGATTGCCGCCATCATCGTTGAACCGGTGGCGGGCAATATGAACCTGGTTCCGGCCACGCCCGCCTTTGTCACTGCGATGCGTGAACTGACACAAGCTAATGACGCTGTGCTGATCTACGACGAAGTCATGACCGGCTTCCGCGTCGATCTGACCTGCGCCCAGGGCTTGCATCGGGTGAAGCCGGATCTGGTCACGCTGGGCAAAGTAGTTGGCGGTGGCATGCCGTTGGCGGCATTTGGCGGCCGCGCCGACATCATGGCCAAGCTGGCGCCGCTGGGGCCGGTGTATCAAGCAGGCACTTTGTCGGGCAATCCGGTGGCCGTCGCGGCTGGCCTGGCCACGCTCAAACTGATTTGCCAACCCGGCTTCTTTACTGCGCTGACCGCCCGAACCCGTAAGCTGGTCGATGGCCTTAACCAGGGGGCGGCAGCAGCCAATGTGCCTTTCAGCGCGCAAAACGTCGGCGGCATGTTTGGCGTGTATTTCAGCGCCAGCACGCCCAATTCGTTTGCCGAAGTCATGGCGGGCGATCGGGTGCGCTTTAACGCCTTCTTCCACACCATGCTGGAACACGGCGTTTATCTGGCGCCGTCGGCGTACGAAGCGGGCTTTGTTTCAGCTGCGCACACCGATGCGGATATCGAAGACACCATTGCCATCGCAGCACGCGCATTTCGTCAGTTTTAACAAGCGCTTAGCGGCAAACGCTGCAGCACTGAAAGCCAGCGCCACGGCCCAACGCCGTAGCGCTGGCCGGTTGTCTCTTTTCTGACGCCTTTCGTCCCATGCCCTTGTCATTCGTTGAGCAGCAATCTCTAATACTCTCAAATAGCGACACTCCCCGCTTCGCGTGCGATGAAGCCTGATTCATCGCCCGGACGGCATCCAGCCACCGCTTGCGCACAAATTCCGCGCACTCATCCTGGCCGCATGCCGTTGTAAGCCGGGCTGTAATACGATGCGTACGCGTAGAACCGGTCGGACCCCGGTCAGGATCGCCATTCCCGGATGCCAGGGCATTGCGCCTGACGAACACCGCTGCTTGTAGCAAGCCGGAACCACCGTCGCGCATGACTTGATAATTGCACTGCATCCAGGTGATACGCCATGCCCAAGCACGACCGCTCCGTCCGCCCGCAAGGTGGCTTTACGTTGATCGAGGTGATGATCACGGTAGCCATTGTTGCCATACTCGCCGCGATCGCGATTCCCAAATACAGCGACTACGTCATCAAAGGCAAGCTGGCCAATGCCATCAATGGCATCGGCGCCGTGCAAGCAGATGGAACAGTACTATCAGGACAACCGCACCTATGCCAACGTCGGCACCGGGTCTACCGCGCTGCTGTCGCCATGCAACCGCACTAATACTTATGGCGATTTTACCGTCAGCTGCAGCGGCACCCCGACGGCCAGCGCTTATACGCTGACTGTTTCGTCCACCAAAGCGCAGTTGGCCGGCTTTATCTACACCGTCACCCAGGCCGATGTCCGCACCACCAAATTCGGCACCGCGTGGGGTAGCCCGGCGCAATTCAGCGGTTGCTGGTCCGTGACCAAGGGCGCCACGTCATGTTGATGCCGCGGCCGCGTCAGGCGGGTTTTTTTCGCTGATCGAGTTGATGGTGGCGATGTCGGTATTTGCCATCATGCTGGTCATCGCCATTCCCGCATTCGGCACGTGGATTACCAATACCCGCATGCGTTCTGCGGCAGAAGAGCTGCAGAACGGTTTGAATGGCGCCCGCAGCAGCGCGCTGCAGCTCAACCGCACGGTGCAGTTTTCGCTGGCGCAGACGCCAGTGACCGCCAGTGCCACCCCGGCGGCCAGTAACAGCAATGCGCGCTACTGGTACGCCCTCACCATCCCGGTGATGTCGAGTGATTCTGCCGCCGTGGTCAAGAGCGGCAACTTCGGCAACGATCGCGTTACCGTGAGTGGCCCCACTACCCTTTCGTTTTCGCCGGTGGGCCGCATGGTCATCACCACCGATAACACCAGCGGACTGAACAAATGCACGGCGCCCAGCAACGGAACCGTTTATGAGTTGGGCAATGCCGATGGCAGCACCAACCAGGACATCCGGCATTTGTGCGTCACCGTCAACAACGGCGGCAAAGTGCGCATGTGCGACCCGAACAAGACCCTGTCGACCACCAACCCGGACGGATGCTGATCATGAAGGGCCACCCCCAGATTCAGGCCAACAAGCGGGCGCATTACTGCTCGAAGTGTTGATCGCCATTCTGATTTTTTTCGCTCGGCATTACCGGCCTGATCGCTGCCACTTCAGCGGCGGCGCGCAACGTGGCGGTGTCGGAAGATCGTAACCACGCCGCGCTGTGGGCCAATGAACTGGCATCGCAGATGTGGGCCATCGGTAGCGTGGGCGTCAGCTCTGCCTATCTCACCGCATGGAAGGCAGGCATAGCTGGAACCTCCTCCAGCAGCTCGGCCAGCATACTGGCCACCGGTCTGGGACCACTGCCCTCGGGGCTGGGTTCGGTTGCCACCGTCAGCTCGTCCAGTTTTGCCACCATCACCATCACCTGGCAGGCGCCGAGCGCGTCCTCGGTCAGCACTTATTCCACAGAAGTACAGCTGCCCCAATGACCCCCATGCATACAACAAGAAAAAAACAGCGCAGCGCGGTTTCAGCTTGATCGAATTAATGGTCACGCTCGTGATTGGCCTGATCATGTCGCTGGTGATCTACAACGTGATCAAGATCAATGAGGGGCGCAAGCGCACCATCATGTCGGTCAGCGATATGGATCAGGCAGGCACCTATGCCATGTACCAGCTTGATCAATACATCCGCAGTGCTGGCGCCGGTTTTTTCCGGTAACCGCTCGGCCCTGTATGGCTGCAAGTTAAACGTCTCGGTCAACGGCAACCAGTTGCTGCCGCCCACGTCCACCTACGCCATCCCCTCGGTGTTTTCCACCATGGCAACGGCCATCAGTACTTTCCGGCTGGCACCGGTGCTGATTTATCGCGGCACAAGCTCTGACCAACTGATGATCATGTCCGGTAACAACGGCATGGGCGAGTTTCAGTCGGTGATTTCGACCAGCCCCACCGCGACCAATCTTGTGGTCGACAACACGGCCAGCTACAACCCTGGCGATGTCTTGCTGATCACCAACCCGTCGAGCTCGTTCACCACGTGTTTGATGTCGCAAGTGGCCACCACGCTGGCCTCGGGTGCCTCGCAAAACCTGCCGCTGGGTAATGATTCCAGCAGCCGCGGTTATTACACCGCCGCAGGCGCCAACATCACGGTGGCCAATACACCGATTCCCGGCATGGTAATCGGCCTGGGCAACGTTGGCCGCTCTAATCCGCCACGGTTTACCTTGCTGGGGGTAGACAATACCTCCGGCGCAAATTCACTGGTCGCCTATGACCTGCTGCAGACCAATCTGGCCGCCGGCAATCGCACCACGCAAGAGCCGCCACTGGCATTGGCGGATGGCGTGGTTGAAATGCATGCTGCATACGGGCTGGATGATGGCTCCGGCGGCATCACCTGGGTGGCTCCGACCGGTACGTATGCGGCGGCCACCATGATGAATGGCAGCAGCACTGATTTGCTCAAGGTCAAAGCGGTCCGTATCGGTCTGCTGATCCGTACCTCTTTGCCTGAGAAAACCATCGATAACGCCAAAGGCGTCGGCGTTTCCGCCACCGTCAGCTCCGGCAGTGTCACCATGTTCAGCGACCTGACACCCAAGGGTTCGCCCACCCCGACGTTTACCCGCGCATTGACCACGGATGAACAGAATTACCGCTTCCGGGTATTTGAAACCACCATCCCGGTCCGCAATGGTCTGATCGGCGCCAACCTGCCTAACTTCGGAAGCGGGAGCTGATCATGCAGAAACGACCTTCCGCTATCGCCGCCCCTGCCCAGCAACAAGGCATTGTTCTTGTGGTTACGCTGGTTGCGCTGGTGCTGCTGCTGTTGACCACGGTAGCGCTGATGCGCTCATCGCAAAATGCGCTGACCACCTCCGGCAATATGGCGTTCAAACGCGACCAGACCAATGCAGCCGAGCAAGGCATCGTGGCAGCGCGCACCTGGATAGCCAACGCCAGCGCATCCACGCTGATGACCACCTCTGCCACAAATAATTACTCGTCGGTGCGGCTGGCGACCAGCAAATACGGCGTTCCAGATGAATTACGCAACGCCGCGTCAACCTACACCGCCACCGCCAGCAAGGCGATCGACGTGCATGGTGACGGCAGTGTGATGGTGTATTACATCATCGACCGCATGTGCGACTCGTCCAATGCGGGCCTGGCCATCGACTCGACCAAATGCACCTTGTTGCAGAACTCGGCGGCTTCGCCAGGCGCCCAGGTCGGTAATGTGGGCGAAGGCGAAGTGGGCTCGGCCGCACAAGCGATCTATCGAATCAGCGTCCGCGTAGACGGACCGCGTAGCACCCAGACCTTCGTGCAAACGACGGTGGCCAAGTAAAGGGGACTCATATGAACCATCACCATTCTGGCGTGGCCACCACGTTGCGCCACCTGGCTCAAAAAAGCATTGGCTGCCGTTGTGTTGTCCAGCACCGTGCTGGCACCGGCCTGGGCCATCAAGCTGGCCGATCAGCATCTTCTCGACGTCGACCGTGCCTGGCAACGTCATGCTGACCTTGTCGGTGGAATACCCCACCCCAAACAGCGCGGCTTATACCGCCAGCAGCTTTGACGACACCTCAGTGCCTGGTCTGGTTGGCTATTTCGACAAGAAAAAAATGCTACGCCTACAAGGTGGATCCGGACGCCACACTGTCTACCCTGGGCAGCGACACGGTTAACAGCCATACCAATAACAGCTACTTTTATCCGATCTCGTTGGCAGACAGCAATTACCGTTGCAGCGGCAGCCTGCGCTGGTCTGGCCGTTATCTGAACTGGGCGGTGATGCACACCATCGACCCGTTCCGCCAATCCTTGACTGGCGGCTATCGCATCATCGACGAGACCGCGCGTACGGTATTGTCGAAAGCGTATTCCGAACACTCGGGCATGCCCGATCGTGCCTGAGCACCAACGTCAGCACCAATACTCCGTTTAGCTGGGGCCAGATCAACAGCCGTACCCAATCGCTGGGCGTGCTGCTGTATGTGTCGTCAAGCAACAACACCATGGCCAGCAATATCGTCATGTACAACCCGGCTAACTCGGTCGATCAAAGCCATACCTATGCCTTATCGGGCAAGGTGTTGGTATGCGATAGCACGGTCTCGGTGGAAGACAACTGCACCCAATACGGCAGCAACTACAAGCCCGAAGGCTGATGCAGAAATACGCCACCAAGCTGCGCTTCGGGGTAATGAGCTATCTGAACGACAACAGCTCCGGCCGCGATGGCGGCGTGTTGCGCGCACAGATGAAGTTTGTGGGTCCTTATCTGGCAGATGGCACCACCGACAATCCGGCCAAGGAATGGGATGCCACCACCGGCGTATTCGTGACCAACCCGGATACCTCGGACGCCACCAACAGCAGCGTAACCGACAGCGGCGCGGCCAATTACCTGAACAAGTTCGGTTCCTTGTCGCACACCTATAAAACCTACGATAACGTGAGCGAGTTGTATTACTCCGCGATCCGTTATTTCAAAAAACCTGGGCAATGTCACCGAGTATTCCAATAGCCTGACTACCGCCATGAAGGACAAATTCCCGGTCATCACCTCGTGGAATGATCCATCCAGTACCAGTGTCAGAAGAACTTCATTATCGGCATCGGCGACATCAACACCTGGTATGACGCCGATTTGCCCGGTAGCACCATCGGTGTTGTGGAACCGACCAAGCCTGCAGCCGTCACCGCGGATACCACCGTCGATGTCAGAGACGCCACCAACAAGGTGGGCGTACTGGAAGGCAACAGCACTTCGCTTGGCACAGCCTATGTGGCCTCCAGCGTGGTGATACCTACTTTATTGCTGGCCTGGCCTATGCCTCGCACGTCAAGGACATGCGTCCGGGCGAATTCTGCAACACGGGTAGCTCAGGCACCGCTTGCGCCAAAGACAATATCCAGACCGTTGCAACCTATTGGCTGGATGTGCAGGAAAACCAGGTTTACACCTATCGCAACCAGTACTGGCTGGCGGCCAAGTACGGCGGTTTCCCCCTGCCGTCCGGCTACAGCTATGACACTGGCACCGCGGCCAGATCGCGGCGTCGGACTGGCACTCCAAGAACAACGTTGACCCGGCCAGCAGCACACGCTATCTGCCGGATAACTACTTCCTGGCCGGCCAGGCGGACAAGATGCAGTCCGGCTTGTCCAGCGCATTCAGCGATATCACCAGTAAGGTGGTGCAGAGCACCGGTAACCTGGGGCTGGTTAATCCCAACCTGAACAAATCGGCGGAAACCTACGCCGTCGGTTACAACGCCAGCCGCTGGAGTGGCAGCCTGGCCGCCACCAAGCTGGATCCGACCGTGACTTATACGGCTGCCAACACCCCGGCAGCGGTATGGGATGCTAAAAAACAAGTTGACCACGCAAGCGGCCGGCACCGGTTACAACAGCGGACGCGTAATCGTTACGCGTAGTGGCGGCGCCTTTGTACCATTCCGCGTTGCCACCAGTACCAGTGGTAGCGGCCTGAGCAGCACCGATCTGGCCGCGCTCGACATTACTCCGACCATTACGGGCGGCAGCTCGACCACCACCACCAAAACCAATTATCTGAATTACCTGCGTGGCGATCGCACCAACGAAGTCGGCAACTCGGTGACCGGCGGCACCAGCACCTATCGCCAACGCGACAGCGTGTTGGGCGATATCGTCAACTCGAAAGCAGTACCGAGCGCCCCGCCGTCACGTACTTATACCGATGACTTCAACCCCGGTTATTCGACCTACGTGTCCGACAACGCCAGCCGGCTGACCATGGTAATGGTCGGCGCCAACGACGGCATGTTCCACGCCTTTAACGGAACGGTCGACACCGCTTCGGCCTCGGGCACCGAAATCTTTGCCTATGTACCCAGCTTTGTTTATCAAGGCCCCAACAGCACCCCCACCACCGACGGCCTGGCCGCTTACGGCAAAGCCACCTCGTTTGTGCATCACTACTATGTGGACGGCCGCATTGCCGTAGGCGATGTGGACCTTGGCAAAGTGGGTGGTACCACCGGCACGGTAGATTGGGCGACCATTGCCGTGGGCGGTATGGGCAAAGGCGGCAAAGGCTACTTTGCGGTGGATATCAGCGATCCGACTTCATTCGGCACCGAAGCGGCGGCCAAAAAACAATATGCTGTGGGAGTTTACCGACAGCAATATGGGTTACAGCTACGGCCAGGCCAGGTATTCAAAACGGCAAAATGGGGTTGGGTGGTTGCATTCAGCTCGGGCTATTCCACCACCGATACCACTAACAGCACGGCTGGCTACGTTTACTTTTTTTGAATGCCAAGACCGGCGCCTTGCTGGAAAAAAGTGTCCATCGTCGATAGTGCCCGCCCGGGCGTTTCGGCTGGCCTGGGCCCGATCAGTGCATATACGCCTAACCAGCACGATTACACCGCCGATTCGGTGTATGTCGGCGATCTGAACGGCAACGTCTGGCGCATCGATCTAACCAGTGCCACCGCTGCGTATACCGCCCTGCATTTCGCCACCTTGACCAATGCCGCGGGTACCCGTTTGCCGATTACCACGGCGCCCTACATTACTTCGGTCCCCAATACGCTGCGACGTTTTGTACTGGTCGGTACCGGCAAATTGCTGGATACCACGGACATCACCTCTACCACCCTGAACGCCTTCTATGTGATGGCGGACGGCACCAACGCGGCGTTCTACACCACGTCCACCTTGCCCTCTGGCTATAGTTTTCCGATTACGCGCAGCCAGCTTAACGCGGACAGCAATCTGTTGACCGGCATCGGAAGCACTCCGACTTCCACTATCGGCTATTACCTGGACATGCCGGCAGTCAGCAATGCGGCATGGCAATTGAACGTGGGTGTGGCGGCTAACTACGGCATTCTGGGTTTTGGCGCCAACTTGCCCAATGGTGATGTCTGCAATCCGTCCGGCACCAACCAGACGTATGCGCTGGATATCACCAGCGGCAAAACGGTGCTGACCGATTCGAATGGCAACCTGGTATCTTCGATTTCAGGTACCGGTACCATCACCGATGTGCGGTTTGTCATGAATGCCGATGGCACCATTTCCATCATCACCTCAAATGATTCGGGCCAGCTCACCAGCACGGCCACCAAGCCGGGTAACAGCACCACCACGCTGCAATTGAACTGGCGTGAAGTGCCGATACAATAAGGCGCTATGCCCAAAGTGATAAATAAAAAAAAGGCAGATTGATATCTGCCTTTTTTTTGGCCCTACTGCTGCATCTGATTGCCGTGCCGTTCTGGCATCCGGTCAATATCAATCAGGGACGGACCGCGCCTGCGCCGCATAAACGCCTGCAGGTGCATCTGCAAACGCGGCGCGGGGGTCCGGTCGCAGCGCAGCACAGCGACG